>NZ_JBGSRV010000016.1:0-58954 GCF_041737375.1 Vampirovibrio sp. | reverse complement strand
AATGACACCTATCTAGTGGATACCACTACAGATGTGATTACCGAGAATTTGAATGAAGGCACGGATACGGTGCAATCCAGCGTGAGTTATGTCTTGGGGAATAATCTGGAGAACCTGACTTTAACCGGACCGGCTGTTATTAACGGTGTCGGTAATACCTTAAACAATCTGCTGACAGGCAATGGTTTAAACAACATCCTGAATGGTGCTACTGGAAATGATTCCCTTAATGGCAATGCGGGTAATGACACCCTGATTGGCGGTACTGGTAATGACTTTTATCTGTTCAAATTAAGTGATGGACGAGACTTGATTCAGGAAAATGATGCCACCGCAGGTAATGTAGATCGTGTGCAGTTCGATCGTTCTGTTGTGAAAGGCAAAATTGCTATTTTCAAAACTGGCAGTAATCTGGAAATCGCCTATCAGGGCAACACCACCGATAAGATTACTGTGCAAAATCATTTTACAACCGCTGGTCAAGTGGAACGTTTTGAACTCAGCACAGGCCAATACATGACCAATGCTGATGTGAATTTGGTCATTCAAAATATGACCAGCTATGCCAGCTCGCACGGCATTAGTATGAGCAACCTGAGTACGGTTCAAAATAACCAGGCACTACTGAATATTGTGGCCGCCGGTTTCCATAGTTAAAAACAGTTTTTCTATCATGCCAATAAGCATAGCCGCTAAAAGCTTTGCTTATTGTGTTGCCGGTGTGGCCTGAGTAAAGTAGGGTAGTGCCTCCCATTCCGCACTCGTGAGGAAGTCCAGAGGCTCAAACACTTTGGCGCTGCAGTTTGTTTGCCTCAATTGGCTGACTTTTATTGAAATAAAGGTTTCCCGGCACCCAAGCAGCTCACCACGCCCATTTTGGCTAACCATCCCACGGTGCGGTAAAAAACAGGGCTGCTCAGTGTGGAAAGTTGTTGGTGTAGCCTTTCTAGCGAGCAACCTCCTGAGGTTTCCAAGATTTGCAATAATTGTTCCATCACCACCAGCGGGCCCAATTCTTTTTCCGCCACTCGGTTCATGCTCAATCTCGTGGCAGAGATTAAACAGGATTTGTCTAAAAGCAAGACATGGGTTTGCGGGGTCAATGCATGGTTGGGATAGTTGGCAAACAAGCGATAGGGATCTTGCCGCAAGGGCGCTTCTGCCCCTGTCTGTAGCATGGCCCCAGACGCCTTGCGAATCTGGGCCAATTCCTGCCAGAGTTGTTGGTATTGAGTCAAAATCACCGGCCAGTCAAAGCGGGCCTGAGCGTCTTGTTGGCCTTGTGCCCCCAGTTGTTTTCGTAAAGCCAGATCGTTAATCAGGCGCACGTAAGCCTGTGTGCACGCTGGAATATCCACCGCAATGGATTGACTGGTTTTGCCAATATAAAGATCATACGAATCGTGTTGGGTGAGATATTGGTAGGCCAAGTCTTTCCCCATCCCAGGGCCTGGCATGCAAGTGGGAATTAAATACCCATCCAGTCCCTCTCGAATCGTTTCCCGGTACCCATCCCAATCACTGGCCACTACCGGCAAGCCCGCGGCTTTGGCTTCTAAGGGCGTTAAGCCAAAGGTTTCCTGAATGTTATCCGATAGAGACGTAAACACATCGGCAGCCGCCCAAATCTTCTCTCGGATGTCTGGCTTCCGCCCGTCCAACACAATCACGGCAACCGACGGGCACCAGAGCGCGGCCGCTTTTTCAAATTCAGCCTGAATGGCCGCATTGGCAAACCAGCCAGCTAAGAGTAACACCAGTTTCTTGCCCGTCTGTTGAGCGGCGGCTTCCAGAGAAACCATCATGGGATAAGGGTGGGCTTTGGCATGAAAACTCAAACGTCCCATAAATAAAAACACCACCGCCTCTGCCGGAATATTCAGCGTTTGCCGCAATTGCTGCCCCGCCTGCCGCTTAGCCTCCGTAGGGGCCAAAGCCGAGGCCTCAATGCCCAGCGGAATGACCGGTAATTGCACCGGGCATTTTAAGCTTTTACTCTGAAATCGCTCACGGAGATAAGCTTGGTATTCGCCCAAAACTTGCTCAACCATCGCTTTGACTGGATGAGAGGTACAGATTAACGCATCCCAAGGCTGGGTGGGCGCAGTCAATAATTCCCCAATGCTGTCCATCACCCGATCAGAAGCCGTGGTATGCGTAATGCCGCATAAACTATAGGCACTATTTGAAACCATGCGCCGTTGCCAGGCCCATTCTCCCAAACCTGGTCCAGGCAAAAACAAACACCCCGCCTCAGTCAATCCTGTTGAATCATTCGGCGAACTCCAATGGGCCGCTTTCTGTGAAAATTGTTGAACCTGCTGTGCAAATACTTTTTCGGTCGCAGGTAACAGCCCATAGCCATGCACCCGCTCAAACCCAGAGTGCTGACACCAGGCTTTTAAAAAACTTTCCCCCGCCGCTTGACGACCCATCAGTTTAGAACCGGTGGTGGAAAAGCCTTCAGGATGATAAAAAATCACTGGATTCACAGGCATTGTATCCCGGGCTGATTGAATCATCCGCTCCCTCATTACCCCTTGTAATGCCTGAGAGACCCCCTGAATCACTTCTTCCCAAGCTTGCCCGTATTCTTGACGGAACAAGCGCACGCTGGGATACCAGGGGGTGTCTGTCCGGTTTGAAAACCAACGCCACTCGGATCCACTGGGAAGTAAAGCCCAACAGGGAATGTTCAATGCACCGGCCAAATGCACCATGGCCGTATCCACTGAAATCAGCAAATCCATGTGTTGTAAAAGCGCTGCTGTATCGGCGAAGTCTCCCATCTCAGCATCCAGATTGTGAATCAGGCTTTCTAGTCCTGAGTCTTTCAAGGCAGCCACAGCAGGCCCTTTTTGAAAGCTGTAAAATTCACATCCGCTTTGAGTCAATAACGGGATTAGCAGGTTCAAGGAAATCGAGCGCTGGCGAGTCCCCACATCCGCATGGCCACTGGACCAAACCAGACCAATTCGTTTAGCCGAAATCGCTAGCGGCAATGTTTTATGCTGGAGGGGGAGGGGCTTTAAATAAGGGGTTTCATTGGGAATGTTCTCTAATGTCGTTCCCATCACCGCCGGTAAACTTAATAACGCACAATGGGTATCAAAAACAGGCATTGGTTGCTGAGGGCACACCACCTGATCCAGATAAGGCAAGGTCTGCATAAGGCGTTGAAGCGGTTGGGGGCATTCCAGGATTAACTGCCCGCCCGCTTTTTCAATGTGGGCTGCAAACCGGATAAATTGCAAGGTATCCCCAAACCCCTGCTCACTATATAACAGTAAAGTCTTACCTTGTAAGGATTCACCTTGCCATGCGGGTTGCACATAAGATCGTTGTAAGCGTGGCTCATAGGCAAAGCGACATTCATAAGCCCGAAACCCCGCCAATAAATCCCCCGTTTGCAAAAGGCACACTGCCCGGTCAAAGGGCGCATCCACCCGCTGTGGTTCTAAACGCAATGCGGCATCAAAACAGGCAATGGCTTTTTCAGGTTGCTGAAAATCCATATAGGTCAACCCCAGATTATAATGGGCCGCCGCAAAGTCTGGCTGCAGCATCAAAGCTTGTTTGAGGATTACAATGGCTTCATCCAACTGACCCAAAGCGCGCAACCCGCCCCCTAAATTGCTCAAGGCGGGTACATAATTTGCATCCAGGGTGAGTGCATTTCGATAAGCGGCAATGGCTGCTTTAATGTGCCCCTGGGTTCGTAAGGCCACCCCTAAATTGGTATAAGCAACCGCCGTAGGATGGGTCTGAATACAATGGCGGTATTCCGCAATCGCCTGGGTCAAGTCTCCGCGTTGGTGATACGTCAGCGCTTGCGCTAAAGAATCTTGCTGAACCACCATTTACCGCACGCTCATGCCTTCATCCAGATGTTTTATCAATGGATAAATAAAGAACTCGATAATCCGGCGCTGCCCCACTTTGACTTCCGCGGTCACACTCAGCCCTGAACTCAAGCGCTGAGTCTTTCCATCCACGGTAAGATCTGTTTTTAAAGGGCTTATTTGCAAGGTATACACCGGCCCCAGCTTTTGATCTTCTCGGGCATCTTTACTCACCTGCAGCACTTTGCCCGGAATAATCCCGTATTTCTGAAAATCATAGGTATCCACTTTAATGGCCACCGGCATGCCCGCTTTCACAAAGCCAATATCCTTATTGGCCACCGTGGCTTGCACGGTTAAAGGGGTATTCACCGGCACAATGGATAAGACTTTCTGAGCCGGAGTCACCACCCCGCCCAGGGTGTGAATAAATAATTCATGCACATACCCGTCCACCGGTGAAACCAGATTTTGGCGAGCATTTTTAAAGGACGATTCCTGGATATTGGCTTTCAGCTGGGTGATCTGTTTTTCCTTTTCTGAGAGCTCATTCAAGGTAGTGGATTTAAAATTCTGCCGCAAATAGGCCATCTCTTCCCGGGTTTGCCTTTGCTGAAAGCGCAGTTGCTCTAGTTCATGGGTTAAAGCGCTCAAGCGATGCTCTGCGGTCTGTACCTCATTCTGCACCCGTTCATACTCGTCTTTGGCGATAATGTCTTTCACCGCATCCAGCCGGACTTTTTTGGCCAGATTCAACCCCAGGCTCTCTTGCACCTGGCCCACTTCCACTTGTTTGCCTTGCAATTGCTGATCAATGCCGGATAGTGTTTGCACCTTGGCATCCAGTTGCTTTTCCAAAGCACTTAAAGACGCCGCATACAAGGCCGCTTGCGTCTCATCGCTGCTACGGTACCCCCCTCCCCCTTGTCCTGAAGCCGCTTTTAACCGGGCCTCCTCCGATTGCACATGGGCTAAACTCTGCTGGGCGCTTTGCAGCTGTGGAGCGGTGGCGGAGGGATCAATCACCACCAGGGTCTGCCCTTTTTTCACATAATCGCCTTCTTTCACCAAGAGTTGGCTGACTACCCCGCCGTTCAAAGGCTGAATCAGCTTCACTTCCCCCTGAGGCAGCACTTTGCCCCGGGCAGAAACCACCACATCCACTTGCCCGAACATGGACCACAGCAGGAAAAAGGCAAATACCGCCATCACCAGCCAAAAGGTCAGCGCCCCCAATGGATTGCCCGGGTCGCTTTCGATTTCCGCCAGAATGGGCTGAAACTCATGGGCATCGTTGGATGAATCTGGCTTGTTGGAGGGTTTAAGCAATCTCAACGGCATTCTAAATAGTCCTTCTTACACCGTAAACATTTCAACCAGAACCTGGCCCAGCTTAATAGCTGTTTTGTCATCCACCGCACCCCAATGCTCCACCAAACGAACCTTATCCACCGCCCGCATTTGATCTAGCACCACCTCTCCCCGCTTGCGACGAAAAGTCAGTCCCACCCGAGACGGATACCCCCGAACCGTGCTGGTCAGGGGCGCAATAATCACTGTTTTTAAGGGGCGGTTCATCTCATCCGGGGAGATGACCACGCAAGGACGCACCTTTTGAATCTCAGCACCCACGGTGGGATCCAAATTCACCAGATACACCTCAAAACGACGGGGCGAATGGTTGGATTTGCTCATTACCAAGTCCATTCATCCTGATCAAATTCATTTGAAAAGGTGTCCGGTAAAATTAAAGGCTCTTTCTTAACACCCTGAAATCCACGCTCCCAATCGGCTCGCACCCCCCGCACCGGGGCAATCACCAACCGGTTGTTTTCCACCGTTAATTCCACCGCCGTTTCAAAGCCAATCTCATCAATAATGGCCTTGGGAATGCGAATCCCCTTGGAATTGCCGATTTTTTGTAATTTTGCTTTCATACCCAAAAAGATCCTGCATTAGAAGGCTTACCATGCCATGTTATCACATTGTAATTACATTTCAAGGGGCTCCCCTTAAGCAATCTCAACGGCATCATCCACCCCCGCAGTCTCTTGTTCCTGCTGAGAGGCCAGCATATGGTAATAGCCTCGCTTCAGCATCAGTTCGGTATGCGTGCCTGATTCCACAATCTGTCCTCGATCCATCGCCAGAATGACCTGGCAATCCCGCACCGTGGACAAGCGGTGCGCAATAATAAACACGGTGCGCCCTTGCTTAATCTTGGCCAGATTATTCTGAATAATGCGTTCCGATTCATAATCCAAAGCAGAGGTGGCTTCATCGAAAATCAGAATCCGGGGATTGGTAATCAAAGCCCGGGCAATGGCCACCCGCTGGCGTTGCCCGCCCGATAGAGTCGAACCCCGCTCCCCCACCAGCGTGTCATAGCCTTCTGGCAATTCCTTGATAAAATCATGCGCCCCTGCCACTTGTGCGGCTTGAATGATTAGCTCAATGGAAGCATCTGGGCGGGGCAAGGCAATGTTTTCCCGAATGGTCCCAGAAAATAAATAATTCTCCTGCAACACCACCCCAATGTGATTGCGCAACCACAACGGATTCATATGCCGACTGTCCACATCGTCCACATAAATGGCCCCTTCTTGCGGCAGGTACAAGCGCTGAATTAGTTTGGTAATGGTACTCTTTCCACTGCCTGATCGGCCCACCAAACCAATGCTACTGCTGGGAGGCACGTTGAAACTCACCTCGCTCAACACATTGGGCGTGTCTAACCCATAGCGAAAGGAAATCTTCTCAAACCGCACTGAGCCTTGTAATTGAGGCAAGGTAATGGCTTGGGCCGATTGCACTTCCACCGGATGATTCAAAATATCCCCCAGCCGGTCCACCGCCAGCAAGGTCTGCTGAAACTCATGCCATAACCCTACCAAGCGCAAAATGGGATTGGTAAGCTGGTTGGAAAACATCTGAAAAGCAATCAGTTGGCCCACGGTCATCTGGTTGTTAATCACTTGCTTGACCCCAAAATACAGAATGGCAATGGTCATGGCCTTCTGCAACAAGTTAGAAATGGCTTTGGCCCAATTATTGACGTTATTAAGCTTGAAGCTGGATTGAATATAAGTCCCCAGATAATCTTCCCATTTCTTTTGCATCGATCCTTCAATGGCCAGGGATTTTACGGTTTGCACCCCAGTCACCGTTTCCACCAGATAGGAATTGGATTGCGCCCCCATCTGGAACTTCTCTTCCAGCCGGGACCGAAACACCGGGGTCACCCCGATATACAGCAAGGCGATTAAGACAATAAAGCCCAACACCATTAAGGCCAGCTTCCAGCTGTAGAGGAGCATCATGGCAAAAAACACCACCGAAAATAAAGTATCGATAATTACCGAAACCGATTTATTGGTAATGAAATCCCGGATGTTATCCAGCTCTCGAATCCGGGAAACAATATTCCCTACCTTCCGGGATTCAAAATACATAAAAGGCAAGCCAAACAAATGCTTGAACAGCTTGGCCCCCAGCTTGGCGTCAATTTTATTGGCAGTGTGCGTAAAAATATAATTGCGACTTAAATTGAGCAGAAACTCAAAGATCATCACCGCCAAAAAAGCCACCCCCAATACATCCAGGGTGGTCATGGCATGGTGTACAATCACTTTGTCTAAAATAACCTGAGTGAATAAAGGGGTAATCAGCCCAAAAAGCTGAATCACAAAGGACCCCAGCAACACTTCCCCAATGATCCGCTTGTAATGCAAAATTTCCTTAAAAAACCACTGAAACCCAAATTTAATTTGAGCGGTCATTAACTTGTGCTTCAGCACAATGACCGTCCCCGTGCTGTGAGCCACTAGGTCCGTATAAGTCATTTCCTCAGGCTGCTTGTTTTCCGGGCGGAAAATCAGCAGTTTTTGAGCAGGCGGGTTCAACTTCAGCAGTACCGCATAACCTCCATCATTCAGTTGCACAATGGCCGGCAACGGATATTGCTGTAGTTGTGAAACATGCAAGCGCTTGGCCTTGCTGGTAAACCCCTGGTGCTTTAAAATACGCACCATTTCAGCAACCGTTAACTCCGCTTCGGTTAACCCGTATTCTCGAACCAGCGCCCGGGTGTCAATGGATATCTGATTTAATTTTCCAGCCAACTCGATACAAATTAATCCCGTTTGCATGGCCTTATCCTTCCGCCAAAATTTGTAGCTTTTTCAAAGCCGCCATCTGTTCAATCAAGGCCTTTTCTGCTGCCATCTGTTGTTGCCCCCGACTCAGTTGAGCCTGAATTTCCTGGGTGGCATCCACCACCTGATTCTCAGTTAAGCGCGCCACCAATTGCAATTTATCCTGAGCGCTGTTTAACACAATCACCTTGGTCTTCAAACTCACCAAGCGCCCGCTCACCTGAGTCTGGTACAAATCAGCCTGCTGTTTCAATTGAGCCAGCTTTTCGGCTTTTTGTAAGCGCAGTTTTTCTTGTTCTAACTGCGCTTTTTGTAACTGCCCCCGGGTCTTGAAGCCATCAAAGAGGGGCATGGCCACATTTAAGCCCAAAGAAATGGTACGCTGAGACAAGCCGGTAATGGCTTTGCCCGGCCGATCCGGGTCAAACCCGTATAAATTGTAATAAGAATACAAGGACACCTGGGGCAAAGCTTGACGACGCAATAGCTCCATCTCCGCTTGTTTGGCCCGAATCTGGGCATCGTACTGCTGGGCCTCGGGACTGTGGGAGAGAGAAATGCTCAGGGTCTGCGCTTCGGGGTCACCAGTAAAATCAGACAGGGTGGTGGTTTCAGGATCGTAGTCCATTTGGGTGAAATAACTGAGTTGCTCGAGTTCCTCGGCCAACTGGGCCCGGTGCCCTTGAATGGCGTCCAGGGCTTGGGCCACTTGCATCGCCTCTTGGGCCACATCCACCCGAGACTGGGTGCCTGCTTCATACAAGCGCTTTTTCAACTGGTACCCCCGCTGGGCTAACTTTAATAAATCCGACTGGCCCTGCAATTGCCGGTAACTGATTAATGCTTCTGCGTACAAATCCACCAGCTTCAGCCGCAAATCCCGGAAGGTTTGAAAATAAGTGGCCCCCTTGGCTTGGGTTTCTGCCTGAGCCATCCGCAGACGTCGTTGACGGGCTCCAAAATCGAGTATCGTGTACTGACTGCTAAGACCCAAAGAATTTTGGTAGCGAGTGCCTGAGGGAATAATAGAAGATCCCACCGCCACCACCGGCTGCGGCGTTTTTTCCAGATCTTTTAAATATTCCGTGTTGAAATTGGCTTTAAGGGTGGGGAAGTAATCCGCCTTCACAATCCCTTCACCCGCTTTGCCAATCTGAATGTCCAAATGCGCAATCTGCAAAGCAAAAGAACGCTCCACCGCTTGCTGGGTCACCGATTCCAGGCTCAAAGATTCCGCTTGGGCCGGTAAAATGGGCAGCATGAAAAAAGCCAACAGAACGGACCCAAAGCCCCAGTGTTGTAATCTCAACGGTTACTTTCCTTCTCTGGTAAAGCGGGGAATTTCCACGTGTTTTGAGTTGAGGTTAATTTTATCACGCATGCCACCCGTGCTCCAAACCAATATAACGCCAAATTTACAGAAACGACCGGCTTCTCTCTGTGGAGAAGCCGGTCGTTCGTTGAGGTGATTAATTGACCAATTAACTCTGCCAGCCGCCATTGACGATGGCCACTAGGTTGGCATCCGCTTTCACATCATCCAGGCTGGTGAGTGAAATGCTGTTTGCCGCGGCATAACTGGCCATATCAGACAGGATCTGGTTGACATCCGCATCGCTCATGTATTGCCCGTTACTCAGTTCAAAACGCTCCACTGCGGTACTGGAATTATTTTGGCCTTGTACGGTTATCAGATCCCCGCTGCTATTGGTATAGCCAATCTGCAGCTCTCCCGCTCCAGTCTGGTAAAACACCACACTGGATAAGCTCACCGAGCTATCAAAGAGCATGGTATCGCTGTTGCCAGAGTCTTGAATGATATCCTGACCATCGCCTTGAGCAAAGATATAAGTGTCATTGCCACCGCCACCCTGGAGAGTGTCGTTGCCCGTAGCACCAATGAGCGTGTCATTACCCGCTCCAGCCTCTAAAGCGTTGTTTATACTATTGCCAGTTAAAACATTATCCAGGCTATTGCCAGTGCCATTGAACGCCAGATTACCTATTAGCGTTAAATTTTCCAGATTACTACTTAAGCTATAGGCAGCCGCGGTGGAGATAACCGTATCCGATCCTTCACCACTCTCTTCAGTTACTAGATCACCAGTCAAATTGACATAATAGGTATCATCGCCAGTACCACCAATTAATGTATCTATCCCCAGCCCACCATCAAGAGTGTCATTGCCAGAATCACCCAATAAGGAGTTGGCAGATACATTGCCCGTAAGATAATTAGCTAAGCTATTCCCGGTACCGACCAGCGCTTCATTACCAGTCAAAATCAGATTTTCAACATGATTACTTAAGGTATAGCTAACGCTGGACTCAACCGTATCCATTCCTTCACTAGTGTATTCGGTAATTACATCTAAAATATTGTCGATGTAATAATAATCATCCCCGCTACCACCTACAAGCGTGTCATTACCAATCCCTCCAAAGAGGGTGTCATTTCCAGCACCGCTGGATAAAATGTTGTTTCCATCATTAGCATAAAGGAAATTATCTAAGCTGTTACCGGTCCCATCAATATGTGCTTCCCCAGTTAATACAAGGTCTTCAACATTGGCATTCAAACTGTAGGTGACGCTAGTTTCTACGACATCATGACCTTCATCGGCAGCTTCGCTCACGGTATCATTGCTACTCTCAACAACATAATAATCATCACCGTTGCCACCTGAAAGCGTGTCATTACCAGCCCCACCGTCCAACAAGTCATTACCGTCGCCACCCGATAGAGAATTGGCCCCCGTATTGCCCAACAAATAATTGTCAAGACTATTTCCAGTACCGTTAATGTTACTACTTCCCGTTAAGGTGAGGCCCTCAAAATTGGCTCCCAAAGTATAAGTAATACTGCTTTGCACAGTGTCAAAACCAGCATCAGCGTTTTCACTTACAACATCGTTAGTATTATCCACCACATAGTCATCATCACCTAAGCCGCCTGCCATAGTATCATTTCCAGTTCCACCATCCAGGATATTACGACTTGCGTTACCAATGAGTTCGTTATCGAAGGTATTTCCCGTGGCATTGAGGGTAGCTGCACCTATTAAAGTTAGATTTTCAAAATGCTCACCTAATGTATAAGAAATAAAGCTCTGAACCGTATCCGTTCCTTCACTGGCGTTTTCAATGGCAACATCGCCCACACTGTTGATTAGATAGGTGTCATTCCCACTGCCGCCCGCAAAGGTATCTTCACCGTCTTCACCAATCAGAATGTTATTACCGCTATTGCCAGTCAATAAATTATTCAAAGCGTTCCCAGTACCATTCAAATCTGAAGATCCAGTCAACGTTAAGTTTTCAACATCATTCCCCAATGTATAACTAATACTAGCTTGAACCGTATCAATGCCTTCATCCGTCAGCTCAGTCACTATATCGTTGACCGAGTCTACCGCATGCACATCATCACCAGTGCCGCCTACTAAGGTATCGCTGCCAGCACCACCGTCTAGCGTGTCATTTCCCTCAGCGCCCACCAATGAATTGTCACCGCTGTTACCAACCAGGAAATTGTCCAGCGTATTACCGGTGCCATTAATCGCCAAAGAGCCGGTTAAATCTAAATTCTCAAGGTGGTCTCCCAAACTGTATGAGAAATGAGCCTGAACCGTATCGATGCCTTCTGACGCATTTTCAGTCACCACATCCGCCATGCTGTTCAACACATAGGTATCGTTACCCAGGCCACCCAAGAGTGTGTTATTACCAGCAGCACCATCCAAAATATTATTACCGCTATTCCCGGCTATAGTATTGTCCAGACTGTTACCGGTGCCATTAATATTGCTAGCTCCAAGTAAAGTCATATTTTCAAGCTGACTGCCCAACGTGTAAGAAACTTTAGCTTGTACTGTATCGGTGCCTTCCGATGCATTTTCAGTAACTACATCAAAAATAGAGTCGACAATATAGACATCATCGCCTACACCACCAATCAGGGAATCTGTGCCGACCCCACCGTCCAGGGTATCATGGCCCGAGCCGCCAGTCAGGGTATTGTTTCCTGTATTACCGATTAAAACGTTATCAGACCCATTACCGGTTCCCGTTAAGTTTGAAGTCCCGGTCAATATCAAATTTTCAAGCGGAGTGCCGAGAGTATAACTGATGCTACTTTGAACAGTATCTACGCCCCCATCAGCATTTTCTGTAATGACATCGCCAACCACATTAACGACAAAAAAATCATCCCCTAAACCGCCCACCAGGGTATCATTCCCGGTTCCGCCATCTAAGGTGTCATTGCCCGCCGCACCCGTTAAAGAGTTATTGCCTGTGTTCCCAATTAGCAAGTTGTTCAGCGTGTTTCCTTTACCCGTCAAATTGGTGGCCCCGGTTAATGTCAAATTCTCGACATGATTCCCTAACGTATAACTAATACTCGCTTGTACGGTATCAATGCCTTCATCCCCATTCTCAGTCACCACATCGCCAACCGCATTGACCACCAAGGTGTCATTACCCAAGCCACCAATGAGAGTATCGTTACCCGTTCCACCATCCAGCGTATTATTTCCACCATTGCCGGTGATGAAGTTATTTAGCGTGTTTCCTGTGCCAGTTAAATTAGCAACACCTGTTAAAATCAAATTCTCAACGTTAGTGCCCAGGGTGTAATTCAAACTGGCTTGTACTGTATCAGTTCCAGCACTGGCCGCCTCGGTAACCACATCTCCAGTCGCATTGACTCCATAGGTATCGTTTCCAGTGCCCCCTACCATCGTATCATTTCCGGTTCCACCGATTAAAATATTGTTTCCGGTATTCCCGGTGATTGAATCGTTGCCGGAGCCCCCCGTAGCATTCTCAATGATATTGCTGGTCCAATTGACTTTATGAACGCCACTGAGAATTTCATTTCCCGTTCCTGCCACTAAATTAATGGTGAGATTGGTGCTGACACCCGATAAATCAGCGGTATCCGTTCCGGCACTGTCCGCAATAGAGTCAGTTCCCCAGTTATTGTTAAAGCGATAGATATCGTCTCCTGCTCCACCTGTCAAAGTATTATTGCCCGTATTAGCAGTCAATACATTATTCAAGGTATTACCAGTCGCTGTGTGGCTGCCCGTTCCGGTTAGGGTTAAATTCTCAACATCAGAACCCAGAGTGTAGCTAAAACCAGCTTGAACCGTATCAGTGCCTTCGTTGCTATATTCAATAACGCTGTCATTTATCGTATCTAAAACGTAAGTATCATTGCCCAATCCGCCATAGATAGTATCGTTCCCAGAACCACCGTATAATGTGTCATCACCGCCCTCACCAAATAGGTAATCATTGCCTGCTTTACCCCAATAAGTCTCTGCATAATCCGATCCCTGAAGGGTATCATCTGCGGTAGTGCCTAATAGTTGAAGACGATTGGCAATATCATTACTGGTAATAATCGTATTGTCAGCAAGCTTAATCGTAAATGTTTCCCAAGTAGAAGCACTGTAGAGCTTAATGGCATCAGACGTATTGGCAATGGAAACCGTCAATTCACTAAAATAATTGGTGCTAAAGATCAAATCCTCTTCGGCGATACCCGCCCCAAACTCAATGACATTCAAGCCTTCGGAATCATTAATCTCATCCTGCCCGTCGCCTAAGTTGAACATGTAAGTATCATTGCCAGAACCGCCACTCAAGAAATCGTTGTCTAATCCACCAACAAGGGTATCTTGACCATCCCCAGAAGATAAAGAGTCACTTCCTGCTTGTCCGAAGTACTGACCATTTCCGGTCCCGCCAGATAATTCATCATCCCCGTCACCGCCTTCTACAGTATCGTTTCCATGACCACTGTAAATATAATCGTTACCCGCCCCACCCAATAAATTTTCTGCGTAATCGGAGCCACTTAAACTGTCATCTCCACTGGTGCCAAGAACCTGTAACCGCTCCATAATTTGAGCGTTAGTGATTATCGTGTCATCATTCAGTTTAATAGAAACCGTGTTGCCATCCAACGCATTGTAGAGGCTCATTGAATCAGAGGTGTTGGCAATGGAAATTTGCAGAGAGTTGGTAGGTCCATTGCTGAAAATCAAATCCTCTTCGGCGATACCGGCCCCAAATTCAATGAAATTCAAGCCTTCTGCATCATTGATCTCATCTTGCCCGTCGCCTAAATTGAACACGTAAGTATCATTGCCAGAACCGCCACTCAAGAAATCGTTGTCTAATCCACCAGCAAGGGTATCTTCACCATCCCCAGAAGATAAAGAGTCATTTCCTGCTTGTCCGAAGTACTGCCCATTTCCGGTCCCTCCAGATAAGTCATCATCCCCGTCACCGCCTTCTACAGTATCGTTTCCATGACCACTGTAAATGTAATCGTTACCCGCCCCACCCAATAAATTTTCTGCGTAATCGGAGCCACTTAAACTGTCATCTCCACTGGTGCCAAGAACCTGCAACCGCTCCATGATTTGAGCGTTAGTAATAATCGTGTTATCACTCAGCTTGATAGAAACGGTGTTATCATCCAACTCATTGTAGAGGCTCATGGAATCAGACGTGTTGGCAATGGATATTTGTAGGGAGTTGGTAGGCCCATTGCTGAAAATCAAGTCCTCTTCAGTAATCCCCGCCCCAAACTCAATGACATTCAAGCCTTGTGAGTCGTTGATCTCGTCCTGCCCATCGCCTAAGTTAAACCGGTAAATATCATTACCAGAACCGCCATAAATTGTATCGTTACCGATACCACCTTCCAAAATATTGTGACCCGGTGCTGGCCCGGAAAGTGTTAGATAATCATCACCCGCACCACCGATAAGATGGTTTGAGCCATTGACCCCATCCAGAGTATCATTACCACTTCCACCATCTAGAGTATCGTTGCCGTCCCCTCCATACAGAGAATCATCACCGTCTTCGCCATTGATAATATCGTTACCCACGTCACCATCAACGGTATCATTGCCCATACCCGCATTGATAGAATCAGAGCCAAATCCGCCGTTAAGGGTGTCATCGCCATCCCCGGCATTCATGACATCTCCCAAACGAGTTCCCGTTAAATTATCAGCAGAGCTGGTACCATTGATAATTGCGGTGGCTAGTAAATTAGCGGTATCAATCACCGTACCGTCACCGGTGATGAGGTATTCAACATTCCCATCACCCAAACTACTGTCAAGTGCGTTCACAATGGTAATTTGTCCATTGCTGCCATCATTAATAGAAATCACCAAATCTTCAGCAGTGCTGCCTTCACTAAAACTCAAGTCATTGGCAGTGATGCCGGCACCAAAAACAATGGTATCCAGCCCTCCATCCAAAGTGTCTGATAAAAAGCTATTGCCTTCGCGAATTATATCTTGGCCGTCTCCAGCGTTAAAAATATAGGTATCATTTCCCTGATGGCCCACCAAGCTGTCATTGCCAGTACCACCCACAAAAATGTCATCGCCATAGGTGCCTTGCAAGGTATCATTGCCCGCTTTGCCATCCAGGTACAAAGCACGAGTATCTTGTGTTTGATGTCCACTTCCTTCATCCCAGGTACCTGAACCTGCAGAGCCTATGGTTTCATCACTAGACGAACCATTCACAATTACTTTTTCGGCGGTATCAATCGCAAATTGAAAATCATTTCCCAAGTCAGCCATTGCCTGATAAAAATCCAGATAATTACTGAACGGGATTAAACCTAAACCGCTTAAAGCTCTAGAAAACTGGGCGGCAGCTTGAATAGCAGCACTTTCATTGGTTACGGCCAAGGTTTCAATCATTTGGGTAACAGCGGAAATGTTATAGTTATACCCCTCAGACTCGGCGTTCCATTCCCAGTAAGTGGCATCAAAGTAATCCTTGAGCTGGGTTTGCGCCATAAGTTCACCATACAGGTTCTCAGCCAAAGCATAATAGCCTTGAGAGAGATAACCGGCTGGTACAGTCCCGATAAATTCTGAGGCTCCACCAACCCCCCTATCAAACTGGCGACCTTGAAATTCTTCCATAATATAGGCGTGCGTATCCAGCATCAAGCCACCCCGGGTAATTTCATTGGTGATGGCCACCCCAGTCCACTTGGATAAAATTTGGTCCAGCAAGCCATTTTGAGTGGCCGTATTCGTCGATGCGATAAAAGCTTCCACCAGATCCTGCAAATCGCCACTGGTATCCAAGGCCATTGCGTCTTGCAAGTTATAGACATTGCCAGTACCCAGCACCTTGGGCAGCGCGCCAATCTCTTCAGGAATCGTAACTAAGGTGATTGGTTCTGAGATTTTAGAATTCCGCAGAAAATTATAATCCCCCATCTGGGCCGTAGTGCCATCTGTTTTGGTGTAAGAGCCTAAGGCGACCTGGGTGTTGCCATTTTCATCCACGGTGTTGGTTTGAGTGTTGGCTAAGCTCAAGGAAGTAATGCCCGCTTCTGCCAAGGTAATGAGGGTGCCGTCCCCTTTCAGGATTCTAAGTTGCGCGAAATTGAGGTCGTTGATATCCACCACCCCATCCAGGTTGCTGTCATAATCGGCCAGCGCTTGATACCCATCGGTGGCAGTACCGCCGCCACTGAGCGCAGTGTTATCCCCAAAAATCTCATTGCCATTATCGATAGTGCCGTTGCTATCCTTATCCACCGCCAGAATGCCATCGTTAGCATCCACCCAGTTGGTGAGCTCAGCAAAGCCATTGTTATCATGATCAAACAAAATGGCGTTTTCATAATTGGTAGTTTTAATACCATCCCCATTAAGATCCAACAGCAAAGGATCTCCCTTATCGGGTGCGGAATCCGCCAGTTCAAAATACCCTCCGCCTCCTGTGGGAAAACTGTTTTTAGGCGCGGTACCCGTAGGATCAAAATTGCTGGAAGGGGTTAAAGGAGCAACTGGCAATGGGAAAAATTGGCTGCCATTAATAAATCCAGGCGTTTGGCCGGGAACTGGTTTTGTCCCTAACTCAGAAGGCTCTTCCGCAAATCCGGCTGCTCCAGCGAGCACAAGAATTGCAGCACCCCCTACTACTACTGGTATTAACGGAACTTCAAATATAAATACTAAAATACCCCCCACCACTAAAACTGTTGGAGCGGTTTTTCCTGCATATTCAATAGATGTTGCAATAGTATCACCCATATTAAGAATGTGAGCTCTTCCATCACCATAAGTTGTTACGTCACCTTGTTGGCTCAATCCAGACATTTAGTTTCTCCATTATAAGAAATTAACAGTATTTAAAATAATATGAGCGCTTGGCGCATTTTTTTGCACTTGATCCTTAAATGATTTCCAGTTATTTAATGGAAGGTTAATATGGCGACATGAAATTGGAATTCCCAAAAAACATTTTTTGGTAATAAGCCGTATACGATTCTTATCAGTCAATAAAATAACGTCTTGTATGTCATTCCATTCAAGCAAAATTCCCAAAAAAATAAAACCAAATTGGATGCCTTTTTTCTTGACTGAAAAAACATCATTATAAAAGCAAAGAAAAAAAGTATAGATAAATATAAAAAAACCAAAGATGTGATTCCCTCCTCCCCACACTGTGACAGGCTTAATTGTTCCATAAGCCAAAAAACCTGGGGTAATTTCAAAGGAGGACCACATAATAATCGCTAAAATCAAAGCGAGTAGGTAATCTTTAGCAGTTTTTTTTCTGAAAAACATTTTATATCCTCATAAGCTCAAGGAAGTAATGCCCGCTTCTGCCAAAGTAATAAGCGTACCGTCCCCCTTCAGAATTCTGAGTTGCGCAAAATTGAGGTCGTTGATATCCACCACCCCATCCAGGTTGCTGTCATAATCAGCCAGCGCTTGATACCCATCGGTGGCAGTACCGCCGCCACTGAGCGCAGTGTTATCCCCAAAAATCTCATTGCCATTATCGATAGTGCCGTTGCTATCTTTATCCACCGCCAGAATGCCATCGTGGGCATCCACCCAGTTGGTCAGCTCGGCAAAGCCATTGTTATTGTGGTCAAACAGAAGGGCGTTTTCATAATTGGTAGTTTTAATGCCATCCCCATTAAGATCCAAGAGCAAGGGATCACCTTTGTCTGGTGCGGAATCCTCTAGTTCAAAATACCCTCCGCCTCCTGTGGGAAAACTGTTTTTAGGCGCGGTACCCGTAGGATCAAAATTGCTGGATGGGGTTAAAGGGGCAATTGGCAGTGGAAAAAATTGGCTGCCATTAATAAATCCAGGCGTTTGCCCAGGTACAGGATCAACACCGTCTTCTCCATAAACAGCGGCCATACCAGAAGTTGAGCCAAGAAAGAGGCCTGTTAATAGGATTGCAGCCGGAATAGTTCCCCCAGAAACGACACCTGAGCTAATAACTATAAGTGCTCCAAAACCACCAACGGCTGCACCACCCAAGGCTCCAAGTGCAACATATCCTGCACTTTCAGCATTGGAAGGATTATAAAAAGTTTCGTTTGCCCTACGATATCTATCCATGGTCAAATATCCCTATTTTCTAAAATCTTTCTAATGCAATGATTTTCTGGTGAATGTTTTTTAATAAAATCAATAAAATATGTTTCATTCTCCAATGGAAAAAGTATCTCTTTTGTTCTTCGAAACAATGTTTTTTTATCGGAATTTATGTGCAAAATATATTTAGAGTCATTAATAGCTTTAACTTCAGTAATTTCCTCCCAGCTAAAAGTTGCAAGCGGAATCTTCTCAGAAAACCCAAGTAAAAAACCAGACTCATTTATATAAAACGAATCAATATTCCTTAAGAAAAAATAAGTTAAGAGCGCACACCCGAGTGGAGAATAAGAATACACAGCAATATTTTTTAAAAGATAAAAACTTGTCAAAACCTCAATATTTGGCGTGGAAAAGTTTAACAGTATGGCCACAAGAGCAATCTCCACTATAAGAAACATTAAAGCGGCCAAGCCTATTAAGACCAGATTCTCATGAGTGGATATTTTTTTTTGAAATTTTATTGTCATAATTAAGGAAACCCTATTTTCAAGCTTTGAAAATTAAAGAAAGCTTTAAATTAAATTTAAGGGCGTCTTAGTATATTAGACATAAAGTATATAGAAGCACTCATAGCCTCAACTATAAACAAGTTATCACGCATTGCAAATTTTGACAAACTTTTAACCGGATTTTTCTGACCTCAACTCCTAAATCTTCATGCCGCCTGCCTTTTCGGCAACGTAATAAGCGTGCCGTCCCCTTTCAGGATTCTAAGTTGTGCGAAATTGAGGTCGTTGATATCCACCACCCCATCCAGGCTTCTGTCATAATCAGCCAGTGCCTGATAGCCATCGGTAGCCGTGCCGCCACCACTGAGCGAGGTGTTATCCCCAAAAATCTCGTTGCCATTATCGATAGTGCCGTTGCTGTTTTTATCCACGGCCAAAATGCCATCGTGGGCATCCACCCAATTGGTCAGCTCGGCAAAGCCATTGTTATCATGGTCAAATAAAATGGCGTTTTCATAATTGGTGGTTTTAATGCCATCCTCATTGAGTTCCAAGAGCAGGGGATCGCTTTGCTCAGGCACTGCATCTGCAAAATGATCTAAAGTTAAAAAAGCTTCAAGACGATTTTCAGATATATGTTGCATAACAATCTAAGCGTTGACAATTAAAACTATCATAATCTAATTGAATGGTTATGGCACTTGTATAAAAGATGGCGCTTTAATCCCATGCCTGCATGGCTTCAATCGTTTCATCTTCCGTGGTCATGCAATAAGACCGGGTGGTGGCGATATCATTATGACCACAGGCAATCTGTAACATCACGAGTGGCCTTCCTTTATTAGCATTGAGGGTAACAAACGCACACCGCAAGGCATGAGGAGTCACTTTCACTTGGGCACGTTGACCCAATCGATCCAGTCGATTGCGGATTCCATACCGATCCATTCGATTGCCATGCCGGTTAATCAGCAACCAGTCCTCTTCTGTTTTATGCCGGTATACTAAATACCCTTGCAAGGCTTCAATCACTTTACTCTGCAACCCGACTCGGCGGGTTTTGCCCCATTTGGCCAACCGCACCGCGAGAGATTGTTTATCAAAGTCAATATCATCCAGCTTGAGATTCGCCGCTTCATTGACCCGAAGCCCGGTCTGGCTGAGCAAGGTGACCAAGAGATGCTCCAAGGGGGATTCACAGGCTCCCAGTAAAGCATTTAGCCCTTTCTGATCCACTGTATGCTTTTTCTCGAGTAAATGGCGTCTGGGCCGGAACTTCTTGGCTTGTGCCAAATATAGATCCATATTGACGCCCTCTTGCTCCAGATATCTGGCAAAGCAGGCCAATGCCTGATACAGCTTCTGGCGTTTGGCAAAATGCTCAACGGGGATAGACAGTAACACCTGTTTGAGATTATCGACCGTGAGCTCCCCGTATTGCTCCAAGAACCCTTGGGTATAAAACAAATAGGTTTTGATACAGATTTCGCTAAAGGGCCTGCCGCCCAACAGGCCAAAGCGCATGGCATCCTCCCACCCGGACACATATTCTACTTGGGGTTTCATATCGGGCATATCAGTGCTCCTATCAATTGGGACAGCCTATTTATGGATAGGAAGTGCGCTATGATCAACCATTAACCCAAAATTAAATAGCTGGACTGTGTATGTCTTTAAAGCATTAATCGGGAAACCCCAATGAAAGGCTTTCCCATGCAATCAGACCCCATGACGCTGGCTCTATTAATTGAGCTGTACTTATCTGACTTAACCCAACAGGGCAAACATCCCTGCACCCTTTATACTTACGGTAAAGATTGTCAACAGATTCTGGCCCACTTTGGCGCTCAACGAAAACTCCGCAATATTATGCCTGCCCATATTGCTCGATTTTATAAATCCAGTGAACTTCTATGCATACCCAAAACTGGTAAAAGCCGAGCACCCGCAACCATTGCCAAAACCAAACGGGTGTTAAGACAACTCCTCACCTGGGCACATCACTATAACCATCTTTCCACGCTACCCTTGCCCAAGGCACCAGCACATCCAAAATCCGCGGTCAACGGTAAAAGCCAACCAAGGTAACCCCAGACATCTTCCTGAGAGGAGTCAGGCACATTAACCCTGAAAAGCTCTACCGGCCCGTTTCCACAATGGCTCAATGGCCCCATACAAGGCATCGGGTCCATCGTCATGAGTAGTAGGAAATAGCGTTAGTTGGCTAATCAAACGGGGATTCAGATCTTCGTTAAACAATAACTGCCCGTTCGTTACCAGGGGCTCTAAACTGGCAATTCGCTTTTCCTTGTTGGTGTGTTGATTGATCTCCTTCACCCGAAGGGTCGCACCCATATCTTGTTTAGCCCGGTAACTTTCCTTTAAAATCCCCTGAAAATTATTGCTCTCCAAATACAAAACATCTAAATTCCATTTTTCGTGCATCCTGAAAGCCTGCTCAATCTGTCGGGAAGGAATCACTTTTTCAATATAGGCATCCAAACAATACAAATACCCATTCAAATCACTGGCACATACCACAATGGCCGCGTAATCGGATTCTGAACTGTTGGCCATTGCCGGATCATGGAAAGCCACAATTTTGATTAAATGCTCAGCCGGAATATAGCGATCACTGCCATCCAAAAAGCGAATGCCTGCTCTCAGGCCAAACTCATTATAGACAAGCTTGAACCGCCGGGCCTGCGCCATATTGAAAATCTGACGCTCTGGGTCATAAGGCTCATTCTGCTTTTCTGACTGAAAACTGCCTTGCCCCTCATTCACCATCATTTTCATCAGGCTCAAATAAGGTTCAACCTCAGGCCATAGCACTTGGGTGCCCGATAACAAGGCCGTCTCATTCTCCTGGTAAAACGCATCTGAATCAGCCACCCGGTGGGCATTGGTTAAATCGGTATATAATTTTCGCCAGCTTTCCCATAATCCCGGATGGTCTGAAAATTGCTGAATGGCCTGATACTTTCGCCCTCGCCAGCCCGGAGAGACCAACAATTCAGGTAATAAGGCCTCTGGATGTAAACAGGTGCCCACAACCACGATATTGGCTTGCCCGTCCACACTGCCCAATTTCAAGATATCCTTTTCCAACCACTGCCTGGTCTTATAACGCTGGGATTCAGACAGCACTTTATCCGGCGATTCAATATCATCCAGCACAATCAATGTGGGCCGATAAGCCCCGTGCTTAAGCCCACGCACTTGTTTACCCCGAGACTTGGCCATCACCCGGATTTGATTCTGGGTCACAAAGTTTTTGGTGCTCCAACCCGCCTGCCCCTTCTGAGGGGCTAATGGCCCGTAAACCTCCCTCAATAGTTCATTTTCTTCCAATTCTTTTAAAATGTCTTTTACTTTGGCTTCCGCCTCAGGAGCAGAATGCCCCACAATTAAAATGAACTTTTCATACTCATACACAATGGCATGCAATACCTTGAAAAATACTTTAAACGTGGTCTTGGCATGCCCCCGAGGAGCGGCAATGGCTTCTCGCCGCCCCCGCAAAGCGGGCTCTTGCTCATCTTCAAAAAAATCGGCATGCATGGGCGAAAAATCATAGCGACAATGATCAGGAAAAAAGAACCGCACAAAGAATTGAAAATCATAAAAAGCCCGTAGTTGAATATATTCTAATTTTAACTGGAGAGACGCTTTAGGTGATTCCGCCTGCTCCAGAAATAGCTTGTCGTTTAATAGCTGCTTCAAGTTCGGCTGATAAAGAATTTTCTTTAACCAAGGATGTGTCGTTGGCATCCGCTGTTCCTCCTATTGCTTTAGGAATTAGACGAGTTGAAATGTCAACCGTTTTAAGAGCCAGGTTATAATCTTTATCCGGGCCGACCGTGGCATGTTTATAGATATGATCAAGCTGGCTGGTTACTTTACCGAGCTGAAATGCCGTGGATTGGTTACCTAGTCCCGCTACCGTCTTCATCGCAGCGTCATAAGCACGACGTGCCTTTTTTTCATGAAACCCTTGCCCAATCAAGGTCTGCAAAACTTGAGTCTTGCTGAATCCATGGATAATCATGCTAATAACTTCCTGTTCCCGCTCCAACATTTCCTGCTTGCTAGCGCGTTTTCTAGGCTGCGGAGACTGTGGACTCATCGCTCACCTCCTGCAACGCAAGTACATCCCGACAAATCGCCACCAAGGCTTGCCCCTGATCCCGCGAACTTTGTGCCTGATAAACAGCCAGCGCCTCTTGCACCAAGGGCAAATCATCGGCTGCGATCATAAAACCCAAGGGCACCGGCAATGACTGTTTCTCAGCATCCATTTGCGCTTGAAAGGCCTTTTCCAATGCCGACTCATCTTGCCTTAATAATGCCAGCAACCCCTCAATTTCCCCTTTTCCCTCCGGCAACAACCTTGTCAGTTCGTCTAGTCCCAGCACCGGCATTAAGGTGTCAATCAGCGCCGCGCGCTGGCGTGGTGAATCAGTGCCCCGCAACCGGTTCAGGGTCAACAACAATAAACCCGCCTGTGTTTCATCCAGATCAAAAATTTGACATTCGGCTTCTGTCCAGCCTAACGCTTCCAGCACCTGCTTTCTGTGATGCCCGTCAATCATCATATATGCATCAGCCAAAGTCGGATGCGGGCGCACCTGCAAAGCGGGGCACAACCCGGTCCGCTGGATATGGCGTTGAATCGTCGCTAGTGTTTCTGGCAGGCACACATTGGCGTTACGCGGATCTGGGTATAATTGACTCAAGGCAATGATCGGCATGCTTAAAATCCTCCCTGGGGATAAGCGATCACTAAAAGTTCTTCATTGCTTTCATTACGGCTCACATGGCTCAGGTGCTTGTAGCGCTTGGCATAACCCACCACCGTGCGCTCTCCCGCATACACCCGCACCAATTCCTCTAAATCCGCTAAAGACAATTCCTGATTCCCATAACTGAGCAGCCAAATCGGAATATGCTCTGCCTGAGACAATAACGCTTCTAAAGCCGCGACCCCTTTGGAAAAAGCAGAAACCACCGTTGGCTCGGGTGATATTTTTCCAGCCAGTAACGCATCCAATACCTGATTTCCGCGTTCATACGAAACCGTGCCAGCATACGGGGGATCTAGGTATAGAATATCGCCCTGCAAGGTCGGCAAAATAGCCAACGCATCCGCTTGATACACCTGAACCGGACTACCGCCCATTACCCCACCGTTGACCAGGCGGGCTTTTTGCCCCAAGCGCGTCCAGGTGGGTTCACACAAACGCTTAAGACTTTCATCCACATAACGCTTGGGGTTCAAGTCATCCCAGCGACGCAACCCATCCAAAGCTTCCGCAAAGGGGCGGTTACTGCTACCCAGGGAAGTAGGAAAGGCCACAAAGTCACTGGCCAAGTGCCACATCACAGTCAACAATAAAGCTCGCTTGCTGGGCTCCGGGTGCTGGCTTGCCCAGTAAAACCCTGTATCCAAAGCTTGTGCATGTCGACTTGAAAAGACCGAAGGGCTATAGACGGCTTCAATCCAACCAGCGCCCTCAGGGAGATTCTGAGTTAAGCCCAAAAGATCGGACTGCGTCAGGGTGACCCGCTGGTTGCACAGAAACGCGGTGGCCAAAATCTGAGACCGCAAGCTGATATCATTGGCAATCACCTGCTGGAACCCCTGGGCCTTGGCCCACAAGGAAACTGATCCCCCGCCCATAAACAGGTCTATGAACGTCAGGTCTTTCCAATGAGGAGCCGGGCAAATTTGACTCAAACCACTTTGAATCCAGGACAGCAACTTACGTTTGGCACCCAGATAGGTGGGCAGCGCTTGCAGTTGATTTTGTAGTGGTGTCGACATAAAAAGCTCCAAATATGAGTAACAGTCTCTCTATTTTCAGCAATAAAAGCCTGTATTTGCTATACTCATACTTTCAATAATTAGAGACAGCAACAAATAAATGAATAGCAAGCAATATTCCTATTTAAAAACCGTAGCCAGTCAGTTTTTGAAAGAAAAAGCCGCTAGAAACCCCGCGGCAAAAGCAATGAAAGAGGCCGCACTGATTGCTCAGCTTCCAGGACCAACAGAGCCCAGGAAACACCTTTTTGAACAGCTGAATGTCTCTACCGAGCTTTTTTATGAAAAATACCTGACCCCTTGGAGCAACTTGACTCAGGAGCAGGTCATTGAGCTGGTTAAACACTGGAATTTGGTCAACTGTCCTGAGAAAAATCTGCTCCTGCAAGCCATTCCTACGTATGAGCATTTGGCCTTACATTGGACTCTGATCAATATCTATGAAACCAAGCTGTTTGATGTCTTCTTGAAAGAATATCAGACCGAATTACCCGCTACATGCCCTGAAAAACTGGATTGGATTAGTTATAAGTTTGGCGGACCAGCCTATGCCTTACCCTTCAAACAGTGCTACTACTGCGGCCGGCTGGAAACAGACCCTCGAGGACGGGAGTTTGGAAAACAAGGCTTGTTCTACTGTCATTTAACAGAGTGCTCACCCGAACCAAGCCCCAGCGCTCATGCATTCGGTTGTTGTTATGGAGATTGGAAACGCCAAAAGAACAATATAAGGAACATTTGCAAACGACAACAAACAGACCCTAATAAAGTCATCGCTGCGTTTTTAAGTTTTTGCGAGGCTCGGTATCAGGCCAATCTACAGATGCGGGTTCGCGTGCAAGTCAAACAAGAAAAACCCTATGATTGGATCCATTACGATGACTATTTAGGCTCTATACCCTATAAGTATCAAATAGAAATTAAACAAGCTAATTGATTTAAAAGATTTTGACTCGGTATATCAGGTTTAAGCACTGCTTACACCGGAAACGTTCATCCAGGCCGTTGTTTTAATTTTTTAGGCATCTTACTTGCTTGACGCACTTGAGCCATTCGAATTTGCGTCTTTAATGCTTCTGGTACTTTGACCAATACAATTTCAATGTCATGCACATCTGCAAATTTTCGGTACCAGGATTTTCCTTGTAAAAAACGAATCGCATCTTCGCAAATAACTGCAAATATTTTCCGCCCCTTCCTACCTAACATCTTTTCAATGAGAACCATTTTGGCAAAATCACTCATAACTTTATCAGGATGTGCACCAATTGCTTTTCCAACTCGTGCCCAAATTTCAACAAGAACAAGTGGTTCAACACTATAGCCATCCAGTTTGACCCCCAATACGGATGGCGTTTCACCAAAGTGAATCGTGGAATCACCTGTAAAATACTGCTGTTTCAATGTTTCCAATATAATCTTTTCAGCATTAAGCTGCTCACCAGAGTGAGAGTCTTGAAATTTCATCATCAATTCCCGGCTTAAAACTTGCAAAGTCCACTATCAATCAATTTTATTAACAGTGTCTTTACAAAGTACTGAGTTAACAAAAAAGCTACCCTTCGTTAAAAGGGTAGCCGGGAGTTGATAAACCGTGGTGACACGGCCGCGGCAACTTTTAGCCGAAGCCTGGACATATGTTGCCGCCTCCTGGCAAAGCCGGAGAAGCGGCATCTATTCTGGTCGATGCAGACCAGTCACCACGGGGTTATCACGCCCCGGCTGCCACTATCGTGGCAACCCCTTTACATTAAGCCAGGAGATGCCTTTGTGCAAGTCATTCCAAGTAAACAAGACACTTTTGGACACAATTCCGGTCCTTTATTGGGTTAAACTATGGCTAAGGAGGTGCAGTCTTTGACCACCCTGGTTTCTATCGAGACAACGCCCAATCCCAACAGTATGAAGCTCAACCTGAGTGAAGCCCTTGAGCTTCTAGGGACATTCAGTGCTGAGAATATGGATCAGTGCCCGGTACTGATTCAGCAGCTTCTGCTGATTCCAGGAGTCGCTGGTATCTTTGCCACAACAAACTTTCTAACCCTCAACAGGGACCCAAGGCTAGACTGGCAGCCGATTCTGGAAGCGGTGCGAAACATTTTTGCAGGTGAATCTCCAGAGAGTGAAGTCATCCAGCAACGCGTTTCGGCCGAACAGCAGGGCCAAGTCCAGGTCTGGGTACAGACCTTTAGAAAAATCCCCCTCCAGATCAAAGTAACGGATGGGGTCACTGAAGAACGTGCCGGTCTGTCAGAGCGCTTTGGAGCAACAGCCAGGGAACTCCAGGGACACTTTGCCGCAGATTACTTAAAGGAGCGCTTCTGGGCCGATTGGGGTACCCGTTACGGGGCCTTAAATGAAGTAGCCCATGAAGTGGCTGAAGAGATTGAGAGCCTGTGGAGTGACACTAGGCTCAGGCGCGAAAAAGAATTGGCTTTAGGCTACACCACCGCAAAGAACAAAAATCAGGCGCACACAGATGCTAAAGAAGCAACCTCACAGCGCTTGTCCAGCCCAGACTGGCAGGAGCGATTCCAAGCCGTCCAAGAGATGGAAGCAACCGAGGAAACTCTTTCACTGCTGGTTCAGGCTCTTCAAGACGAAAAGCCTCAAATCCGCCGTTGGATCGCGGCGAAATTGGCGGGTGTGAAGACTGCTGAATCTGTGAAAGCACTATCAGAAGCACTCTTGAATGATCCAAACGTAGGCGTCCGACGTACGGCTGGGGATAGCTTATCTGATATTGGCGATATTTCAGCACAAGGGGCCATCTGCAAGGCGCTTGAAGATCCTAACAAGCTGGTCCGTTGGCGTGCGGCCCGCTTCCTAGCAGAGGTGGGCAACGAGGAAGCATTGCCCTCTCTGGAGAAGACTAAACAGGATCCAGAATATGAGGTTCGCCTTGAAGTAGAAGCCGCTATCCATCATATTGAAGAGGGTTCCAAAGCCGCCATGCCTGTCTGGAAATTAATGGCTCAAGGGAAGCCTGAGGTTCAGTAGTGTTTATGGAAAGCTCCCCTTACTTATTTCAATATAAATAGCGCACCCGGGAAAGGGGTGAGATCCGATGTACATGAGAGCGCAGTATCGGATGGAGTTTTGGCTCAACGTTCTAAAAGTCTTTTGCGGCTAAGAAAGCTTCACCAGATTGTGAAGCATGCCTCGATACCCGCCTTATTACATCTGTCAACGACATCGTACCAGGTAAAATGAAGGTGTAGAAATGCGCATGATCCAGCAAAATTAGCGGAGTACGGTCATGTGATGCTGTTTCGAGTGCTCCACTATTGAAGCCTGCCATGGAAATTAAAATTCCCATTGTATTATCGGCTTTGGTTCTAATCTTGCTTAAGAAAATATCTATATCTTGAGAGCCAACAGGATCCTTAGTAAATTTGGTTTCGACTAGGAAGGTAGTTCCATCTAGAGTGAGGGAGCCATCAATTTGCCGACCCCTAGTGTCTTTATAAGGCAATCGGCACGGAATTTCATGGAAATTAACCATTTCATAAAACCATTTTTCGAAAGTAAGCCCAGCTTCTATCGTACCAATTTGCATAACCAGATTTTTAAGACCGGATCCTAGATTTTCGAGAGAAGTAGAAGCAGCGATAGCTTTTTGCCTCTCTTCTTCAGAACGTCTTCTACGCTCTAATGCTTCTTTCTCGTCCGTTAGGACTTCCTTAGCCTTGCCCACCTCTAATTTAAGTCTTGATACAGCTTTATTAGCTTCTGAGATTTTCTTGGGCGTGTCTTCCCAGTTTTCAAGATCTGGAAAGTGCTTCATTTCAGCAAGGGAGCAGGCCATATCGAAAATGATTCGGTAGCCATTATTGCTTTTTAAGCCAATCAGTTTTTCGAAAAGCCGGGCAAGAAATACGCGTTTTGACTCATCTTCAGCCCAAGTTGCTAACATTGCATCTGCAATGCCGTGCTGTTTTAAAAATAATCTTAAAGCAGGCTTACGCCAGAATGCTTTTAAACAAGCATCCTTTGTGAGTTCTATTACATGTGGGGAAAGGATTTTAGCCATACTAAAGTTCTGTCTATATTGGTAAAGGTACTATAAAGAGTATAGGCTGGCCTAATCATCACTGCTAATACAAGATTTACATAAGCAAAATTCGTATTACATAAGACCTTCCAAGCATGGTGGTATATATTATTTTTATATAACGTTGAATTTTAGGATGAGCAAAAAGGACTATTCTCATCCATTGGCATTTTCACGCAAATATGGTTCACTTGCTGTGTAATTACCTTATTTTACGAAGTTTTGGTAAAGCAGATGGCTGTGCTCTCGCCTGAGCAACGTTGGCAGTATAAGCTCTCCCTTAATTTGAAAGTTCGAAGTTCCTACGGGACGCAGTTTCAAGATTTCTTCTCGACAGTCATGGAAAAGGCACACGGTACGGACTTCGTTCGTGTACGACCTTTCGGATCACTGGGTGATAAAGGCTGTGACGGATATCTCCAATCTAAAGGACAAGTCTTTCAATGCTATGGCAAGCTTGAAGATGCCACTATTAATGTAGCAAAAATAGTCGCAAAACTTGAAAGCGACTATGCATTAGCTTGCAACCATTTGGAAACAATTTTGAGGGAATGGCATTTCGGACACAATTTAGTAAGCGGTTTGCCCACCGAAGTTGTTTTGAAAATTGAAGCAATGAGGAAAGACTTTCCACATCACCAATTCGGACTCATCGGCCCAGAAGCTCTTGAAATCTATGTTTTCCAGTTGAGCATTTACGACTTATATGAACTTTTAGGCCCTGCTGCCACGGCACAAGATAGTCGAAATCTTCAAATGGAAGATGTCCAAGTGCTCATAGATACTCTAATCAGTAAAATAGACGATGGACCTGCTCCAGTTGAGGAAATTAAGCCTGTTCCACGTGAGAAATTAATATTCAACAACCTACCTCAACATTGGATTCATCTCATTTCGCAAGGATTGCAAAATGCTCCATATGTTAAGCACTATATAGGCCAAAACCACGATCCAGAAATCGGAGAGAAGTTGGCCACCATTTTCAATGAGCGCTATAAATCACTTAAGCTCCAGAAGATACAGCCTGGAGAAATTATGGATCAACTCTATGAGCACATCACTGGTATAGGTAGTGTTACTGCACAAAGGCAAGTTGCAGCTCACGCTTTACTAGCACATTTGTTTGAATCCTGTGACATCTTTGAAGATGCGCCGAATAAGGTCAATATATGATTTTACCCAGTAAGCATTTAGCCCAAAGCCGAGCTATAATTGGAGTAGGGGCCGATATTCTTAAGCAGCTCAGTGAGCCCTGTAGCATATCGGAACTCTGGAATAAAATTCGTACAGCACAATCTTTACGCCAAAACGAGCCTCCACTATCCTTTGATTGGTTCGTTCTAACTTTAAGTTTTTTGTACGCCCTCAATGCAATTGAAATGAATGAAGGCGTAGTGATTGCACAGAGGGAAATAGAATGATTCTCCTGATTGATAGTGATCTGCCAACATTCAAAGCTATCCAGTTTCACAAAGGTCTGAATGTTTTGCTTTCCGACAAGTCACCAGACTCTGGAGCTAAGCAAACTCGTAATAGTGCTGGAAAAACTAGTCTTATAGAGATTATTCATTTCGTGTTGGGCGGAGATGCGGGCAAATCATCACTTCCGAGAAACCCAGCATTAATTAATCATTTTTTCATCGGGACTTTCCAGCTAGAGGAATCCAAAATCACTATTAAAAGAAGTGGGAAAGATCCCGCCAAAATTTGGATGAGTGAATCTACAGCAGAGCGTCTGGGTTTAGCAATACACAAAGATAAAAACACCGGGGCAACATACATTAAAAATGCCGCTTGGAAGGAACTCTTAGGTCATAAGATGTTTGCTTTGCCAGCCCATCTTAAAGGTTCAGCATTTGATGTTCTGTTTTCGCCCTCATTCAGAGGGCTTTTCCCGTATTTTTCAAGACAGCGTGGCTCTGCTGCTTTTTTTCGACCAGAAAAACACAATGAGAAGCAACAGAGAGTTGGCTGGCAGGTAAATTTGTCCTACTTGCTGGGGCTTGACTGGCGAATACCCGTAGACCTACAACAGGTGCGTGAGAGGGAAAGCCAGCTTAAGGAGCTAAAGCAAGCTGCAAAAAGTGGTGCAATTGGTCAAGTTATTGGGACAGTGGCTGAGCTTCGGCCAAAAGTTGTGCTTGCTGAAGATAGGGCCAGAAAACTCAAGACTGAACTTTCTAATTTCCAAGTTATTGAGTCATATCGAGAACTATCTAATAAGGCTGCAAAAGCCCGGACGGAAATGCTTGCTATTGAGCGTCAAGCAATATCCTTAAAAGAAACTTTAAATCATCTACAAAATGCACTTGAGCAGGAGCGAGGACCCGAGAGTACTGATTTGACTAGGCTCTATAAAGCAATCGGGGTGGAACTACCTGGGGTGGCTCATCGCAGATTTGAAGAAGTAGCCGCATTTCATAATTCAGTTGTAGAAAACCGGCGAAACTATCTGCAAGAGGAAATTACTGGAATTAATGCTAAAATTTCCCATGGTGAAAGAGTATCTGCCGAATTGAATCGTGAAAGAAGCGAAATACTAAAGTTTTTAAGTGGCAGGGGAGCTTTAGAGGATTTTACTTCCCTTCAAAAGAATTTAGCTGAGCTGGAGGCTGAAGCAGCAGCCCTTAGGCAGCGTTTTCAAACCGCTGAAATATTAGAGGGTGAAACAACCAAGCTAGATATTGAACGAGCAAATATCAAACGTCGCCTCCAGGAAGACCATCATGCCAGAAAAACTAAGCTGGATACGGCAATTCGTTCAATTGGTAACTCAATCTCTGATCTTTATGATGATAGGTCTGGAGAATTCGTGGTTGAAGCTACTGATAATGGGCCTGAGTTTAAGATTACTATTCAGGGAGACCGTGGAGGCGGTATTTCTAATATGGAAATCTTCTGCTTAGACCAAACTCTGTTTGCCATTACAGGGCAAGAAAAACGTGGGCCTGGCTTCTTGATTCACGATAGCCATCTTTTTGATGGTGTGGATGAGCGCCAAGTAGCTCAAGCACTTCTGTTAGGGAAACAAACATCTGAAGAAACAGGTGGCCAGTACATTGTAATGATGAATTCTGATATTTTCGATGGCTTACCTCTGCCCCCCGATCTGGATAGAGAGAGCATTATCCTTTCTACAAGGCTTTCGGATGAAGGGGAAACAGGTGGTTTATTTGGTATTCGGTTTGACTAAAAACCTACAAAAGCGTGAAACATTACTTGACCGGTCTCATCCTAAATAAAACTTGGGTTTACCACCTTGATACCTGCCTGGTATGACTTTCAGGCTCAGGATTTTGGAACAAAAGTTGTAGGTAGAATATTACTGATGAGTGTAACCGTAGAAGGAGTGGGCTAGATGCACGCTACCCAGCCGCCGGCTCCTTAAGGGATTGTCGAGTACCTTTTTAAACAGCTTAAGCTTTCGCTCTAGCGCTTGGAGGTTATCATCAGTAATTTTCTTTGGTCTCAAGGGCGGCTTCCCCTGTCCCATATTGATAGAAGGATTCGGCAGCGGTTTAAGCATGTCCACAGCTGGTTGTAACGAAGGGTAGGAGCTGGGAAACTGAGGCGTGAGGCTAGCCAGAACTGAGCCTAGATTCGGGGTCGGCAGGGTCGAAGAATTTGCCAGCCCGGCCAGACCGGACAAAAAGCCTGACGGTAGGGTAGGCAGACTGCCGTAGCCGCTCTTAAAGGTAGGACTAGAGCCCAGATTCGGCGATTGCGAAAGATGCTCCCCTAGCAATGCCCTCAATATTTCAGAATTTTGCCCAAAAGTACCCATAAAAATGATCGTACAGATCCAGACGCTTGCCGTCAATGCAATGTATTAGCTGCTCGACTGCTCTGCACTCGCTGGTTTGAATTTCTGAGATTAATGATGTACACAAAAAAACAGCCATTTTCGGCTGTTTTATCAAACTTTGAGGTTGTATGGTGGGCCATCCGTGACTCGAACACGGGACCTCACCCTTATCAGGGGTGAGACATAAAATTGAGTTTTTTAGTGTTGAGAAAACTCATTGTCCCTAAAAAGCTAAAAACCCCGAAACTTAGTAAGCTTCGAGGTTAAAATGGTCGGACCGACAGGATTTGAACCTGCGACCCCTTCCACCCCAAGGAAGTGCGCTACCAAGCTGCGCTACGGCCCGACAAGTTGTTTAACTGGGGTTAGATGCATAGTATAGGCAAAGAGTCTCTCTAGGGCAAGCGCTCTTTTGAACGTGGCTTTAAAAGATTAAAAAATTTATAAGCAATCAATTCCTTGATGAACAAGTTTGAAAACGATAATCACGCACAAACGCGCCATTTAACGATAAAGACTGGCCAAGGTGGGCATAAAAGGGGGCAGTAATGGCCAGCAAGCCTTCTGCAAAAAAGATTGCCCTAACAAAGGCCGCACCCATCGAAGATACCTAAGCTGCCAGCCAAACTGCCGATGATAACGATGCAGGTATTGACGCACTATTTGTGGATAAGTCTCTCCCGATTGCAGGCCCTGATGGACGCAATTGGCCGCAAGTACCCCGGTTTGTAGCGCATGGCTCATGCCAAACCCGCTAAAAGGCTCTACCGCAAGCAAAGCGTCCCCCACACTCATCAAAGATTCACTGGCTGGCCTTTTTTGATGCAAGGCATGAATGCCTCCCACCGTCTTAAAAGGCTCATAAAACTGCGCTTGCTCAACCAGAGCTTGGGCCGCTAAATTTTGACCCAAGGTAGCCTTTAAAAAAGAAGGCAAGTCTTGTCGACTACTCCGGGACAATTCGGGGGTCAACCACAAGCACACATTAGAAAGCTCTGAGCCAATGGGCTGAACGCCCCCATAACCGCCTGGAAAAAAATACATGTTCAAATCGTTGGAAGGAACCCTCAGTTTGACATGACATTGAACACCCACATACGGTTCAATGATTTTTTTAAGCCCTGAATCAGCAGTTTTAGGTTGCGAAGACTCAGAGGCCGTATTCCTGGTTAGCAAGTTCGCTAACTGGCTATTTCTGCCGGAGGCATCGATAAGAATCGCCGCATGGATAAATGATTGCCCCACAGGCTCTGATTGCGTGGATTGAATGGTAAGCGCGAATTGATTGGCTTCTGCCTGATAATGGCCCTGCTCAATCTCCGCCTCTTCCTGCACAATGGCCCCCATTTCTTCAGCGCGACGCAGTAGCAAGGTATCCAGAATAGCCCTAGGCATGGCCAGCGCAAACGGATAATCAGCGCGAAGCCAAGCCAGTTGAATGCGCAACGCTTTTCCGGCCACATTGTAAAGGTGGGCCGACTCAATGGGTACCCCACTATGAGCCATCACCGCTTTCAAAAGGCCCAATTTTTCCAAAACAGGCATTGCGTCAGGCCCCAAAAACTCCCCGCATAATTTACGCCGAGGAAACCTGGACTGATCAATCAACACAACCGGGTGTCCCAGTTGCCTCAAGCGAATGGCGCAAGCCGAACCTGCCAAACCACCGCCATTGATGAAAATTAGTGATTCAGCCATTACCATTGCCAGCCCTTAACCAGACAATAACCCAGCGGAACGGAAAATGATGTTCAACCTGGGCCTCAGGCAAGCCAGCCCGCATGCAAAATGATTCCAGTTCCTTCCGTGTGAATGCCCGTTTAACGGAAAGGGCGGAATCATAGCGGAAAATTTTTCCTTTCCCGGTAAGCCACCCCAATAAACGAATGCCAAGCCATGCCAAAGGATGACGCTGCAAGTCGTTGATCACAAAACCTCTCTGGGCTTTTTTCGCCATGCTTTTTAACAACTGAATGGCCGCATCATCATCCAGGTGGTGCAAAAACATGGAGCTGATCACAAAATCATAATCACCGGACTGTTCAGACAAGCGCATCGCATCGCCCTGAACCACCGTGATTTTCGGATGGTTTTGAACATACTGTCGAGCGGCCTGAACAGCCACTGGATGCAGATCAAGCGCGGTAATGGAGAGCAATCTCCCCGATTTTTTAGCCCACTGAACCAGCGCCTTGGGAATATCAGCCGAAGCGGTTCCCAAATCCAGAATACGCAAAGGAGCATCATTAGGAATCTTCTTACATAAGCGTTTAAACACCGTTAAAATACAGCCTGTGCCATTTAAGTAACGGTTCACCCAACGAATTTCAGCCATCGCTCGCAAAAAATCACATTCACGAACCTGCGCATCGTCCATTATTTCAGGCAGTTGGCTGCGTGTTTGATAATCAGCTAAAAAAGGCATGAGACTATTTAACCTGCCAATCTATTTGAACAATGAACGGAGCCCGCCATAAAGGATGAGGTCAACGCCTCTGTCCATAAAGCCTCTCTCGAGCCTCTATGGTATAGTACAAATCTCGCAAAACCAAGATATTTTATTGAGCATGTTGAATACAATGATGAACGGATACTTTAATGTCTGATCCAGGAATTTTATCCGTCTCAACGGTAGTGCCAGAAAACGTCTGCCTGCTGGAAGAGGTGGCATTTCAAGCTCAGGCGTGGGTAGAAAAGCAGGAAAAAGGATTTAAAGCGAAAGTCGATCGGCTTTTTCGACGGGCGGGAGTCAACCGGCGGTACACGGTTTTGCCCTTGAAAAAACTGTTTGAGCCCATGACCCTGACTGAAAAAAATAATATTTATCGTAATCATATTGTGGATTACGCAGAAACGGCACTCAGAGAAGCCCTAAACCAAGCGGGCATTGAGGCCTCAATGCTGGACTGCCTGATTGTTACAAGCTGTACAGGGCATATGTCGCCCTCTCTGGATGCTTTTTTAGTGAACCGTCTCGCTCTAAAACCCTCTATTCAGCGTTTGCCTGTGATGGAAATGGGGTGTATTGGCGGGGTCTCGGCGTTAATGTACGCTGAAAATTATTGCCGTGCTTATCCCGGAAGCCATGTCGCTGTTATTGCGGCAGAATTAACCAGTATTACTTTTCAAAGGGATGACTACAGCTGGGCTAACATTATTAGCACCGCAATTTTTGGAGACGGCATTGCCTGCGCCATCTTAAGCAGCTGCCCAGCCGAGAAAAAAGCTGCAATCCGCTCTTCCGGCATGTATCATTATCCAAATAGCACCCACTTGCTTGGTTTTGACTTAAGCAGCACCGGTTTTACCATGCAGCTGGACTCCAATTTACCGACCGTTATTGGCGAACAATTTTCAACCGTTCTTGAAAAAGCCTTACACCCGGTTGGCTGGTCCTTTGATGACCTCCATGAATTTATGATCCACCCAGGGGGGCTTAAAATTTTAAAGGAGCTGGAATCCTTGATGGGACCCATGCGAAACACACGCTTTGAAGACCCGCCATTCCAGCTCTCCGCGTCTCGCAAAATTCTTCAGGACTATGGCAATATGTCTAGTGCCACCGTGTTGTTTTTACTGAAACAATGGCTGGATTCTGGAGCTCCCAAAAAGCGTGGCTTGCTTGCGGCCTTCGGGCCGGGCTTAACCGCAGGAACTATACTGGTAGAACAATAAGAGTAAGATCGCTTTAAGTGAATCAAAAAAAGGACTTCCTGTAAAGCTAGTCGTACTCAAAAGTCATTTTTTGTTTTGAAGTAGGCGGACCAAGACCATTGTAACCTTTCAGTCCAGATAGATACAAATCATACTTCTTGTTTGAAAACAAGGATGGTTCGATGGAGGGATAAATGGTTAGCGTGTTTCCAGTTTCTACAAATTTATAATTGATAGAAACCAGTAATTTGGAAGGATTATTTAAATTATTTGTGGTGTTACCCGCCGGATAAATTCTAATGCCTGAAAGCGTTCGATAATCAATAGGTTTATCAAAAATAAGGGTAATGGCTTTGTTACTATCAGCCTTGGTAATATTGGCTTTCCAATCCTGAGGCGCGCCAAGCCCGATAATATACTTGATAGGAGCAGGTCCTCTGGCAGCTCCATCGCATTCCTGATGCCAGACATCTTGAAATTCCTGAGAGGTAATTCTAACACTTTGGTTAATTTTATTTTGATTGGCAGCGGTAATAGTCGAACTGGTGTTTGCGCTTAACTGTTTCAGGGTAATATCAGCCCGAATGGGCATTTTCAACAAATTGGCGCTACCAGAAGGACACATAGGCTGGTTATTCTGATACATAACCCCGCTTGGGTCAATTTTTTGACTCTTGGGATTAACGCAAATAGCACCTTCGCTGTAGATATAAAAGCCAACTGACGTATCGGGATTTGCATAATTGATGACAGCAGGATTTGCCTTTAGCTTAACGATGTATCGATATAAACCCTGTGTAGCCTTTGGGGTGTTAGAGGTGGCAACCAAATCGCCGTTTGATGAAACCCTGCCAGACTGAGTACGATAAGGATAAAACGTTAACCCCCCTCCATAATTCCTTTTTTCAAAATTCAGACAATTAGAAGCAGGCACAAAGCGTGTTCCTAAAGCTTCTTGGATACCCGATTGAGCATAATAATAAGCGGATAGGGAATTTTTATCGGCCAAGTTATACTGCACTGCATCTTGGTGAGATTGACTCATCATATAAGCAACTGAAAAGCTTAAAATACCGGTAGAAATCAAGGCGATCAGAATAATTAAACCACCTTGCCCCATCTGGCTTTTATCAATTATGTGCTTTGGATGCATCTATGAGTACCCTACTATTCTTTCAATTGACGTCAGTAAGTGATTAGTTTAATAGATTTTCATCAATATAATTGTAACTTGAGATTATGTTTAAAGCAATTTGCCGGTTAATTAAAAGGTTCATTTTATCGAATGCATCATTTAACTCCCGGTCATTACTGGTAAAAAGCGCATCACCGCCCCAGGAGCTGGTGCCCCATTTCTTAATGCTGTCACGTACATTCAAATTAAAATCTTCAGGGGCGGCATTTGTCATCGCAATCACAAACAAAGTGATTTTTTGCTTTTTTAAACTGCTCGCCAGCTCCAGCACTTTCCCTGCGGTGGTTGATGTAGGCTCTCCATCGGTCAGTAATACAATAATTTTTGCCTTGTACCTGGGTGAACCATCGCTATTTTTTCTGTTCAAAGCGTTCACCGCTTTTTGCAAGGTCTCATAGGTAGGTGTTGAATAATGGTTGCGAGCATTCAAGGGCCCCCCAGGGGCTCCATATCGATTAATGGATAAGATACGCATTCTTAAATCTTCGAATCGACGGGTTACGGTTTGAAGTTTTTTTGAAGCAGGGGTTGGATTTAAGATTTTCTGGTGGCTGTTGAAGGGGATAAAACCAATTTCACCGTCAGATATTAATTTTGAATAAGCCGGATTAGCGGGATCTTCCAGATTTAACAGAAATCGAATCAAAGCATTCCGAGCTCCCTCAATGGGCACTTGATAACTGGCTTTGAATTTCTCAAAATCTTTTAAATTCTGACTCGACGGATTGGGGGGCAGTGTTCTGGCACAGACACGCCTTAAGTTTTCACGATAATCAACAGGGTGAAACGGAGGGGTCATGGGCTGGTACATGCAAATTGGCACATCCAGAACTTTATAATACAGTGAATAGGGCCCTGTACTGCCACCAGCCAATATGTCGGCTAACGTAATTTGATGATAATGCGCTTTTTCAAACGCAAGATTACCATTAAATTTAAACAGTTTGTCTGGCAGTTTGTTGGGAGCATCAGGCTCCTTCAGCCAATGGCGAAGGCTATTACAAGGACAGTTATAAGGGCTCTTACAAGTACTGTTGCTAGGTCGTCCAACAACCAGGCCTTTCACATAGGCGCTAGAGAAAAAATGGCTCAAACGATTGCTCGCGTTCGTCGTTCCCCATGCGCTGGGATTTGCGTCACAAGCACCTTGCGTACCGCTACTGGTTAACTTGAGCACGCCAGGACCTGGATAAGTATGAATGCCGTCTCCCTGTCCTCTACTTTTATAATTTTGGGGTAAGTCAAACGTAATATCGAGCTGCTTGCTATCGAAAGGATCCAGCAATGGCCCACCATACAAGCCATGGTAGGAATTCGCATACCCCGATTTGGACTGATAGCGATAGGCCAGAAAAGGAAAGGAGAGGTTATCATCGTTGATAATACCAGCGGCATCTTGTTGGGCTCGCAGTTTTTCATTTGCCCAAAACAGGGTACTTTTTTTATAGCTGTCCCAGTTGGTGGTAGAAGCAATGGTGCCACCGTTTCTGGCAGGAATGCCCAAATACTGATCTTCCCAACCGCTTGAAGGCGTTTTACCCACAGGGAACTTGTCCGCGTAAGAACCAAGGGTGTTGCCTGTAAATAAACCCGTTACAGGCGCTTCATCTTCTGGCACAAGCGCTTCAGGTGTTCCCAGCATGGAGCCCGAATCATCCAGCAAAATTTCCATACCGATCTTGTCACTTTCTTTTTGCCGGATATTCACTTGAAGAATGGTGTTAAAAGATTCAGGTTGATTGTCCTTAGGCGATTTGTAGACATTCAAGGTCGCATTATAAAGCCGAAGCCCGTTGGGTGTACGGCCGGTCAGCTTATTTTGAGAAATATCCTGAATACGCCAGGTATATTCCATTTTTTGAGCATTCAATTCATTTGTATTAATGGTTAGTGGAATGCGGCTGCTGGTGTACGTGGTGGTCAATCCATTATCCGAAGAAATCGGTGAATTTAAGGCCAGGATAGAGTTGCTCATTGCCTGGCCACCCTTACTGGGTTTTAATGGATATTTGGAACTAATACCAGCCAATTCGCCCGTATTTGCCTGTTCCAGCAAGCCGTTAATTCGGATCAGTTTTTCTGTAGAAACTTTAACCACTTGACCGACTTTTTGTACGCCAGAACGACTGCTGATCATAAAAACAAGAATAGAGGCGAACACCAAAAGCAAAGAGGTTTCAATTAATGTCATTCCAGGGGATTTTGAATACTGCATGCAAAACCTTCCACGTCGGACAAGTTAAAATTATTTAAACTCACTATCGGCTCAAACCGGTTCAAGCTTAAGGATGCTTGAACAAATATTAACAATCTTATCATAGGAGCACTAAAACGAGTGCCACAGAATGCAAACACCTCTTGCCACAGAGATGCATGAATGCAGCTGTAAGCGCTACCCAGAAAATCTTAAGCGAATCAATGTAGCACCATGATTTGACAGCCAGTGCATTAAAGCATCAGGCCCCCTTCAATAAGCCCTATCGACCAATTGTGCCAGCCTGAAGCCTTGCGCTGGCCTTTCAATATTAGCTGGTTGAAGTCTGATTCAAACGCTTTAAATGCTGGCGCAGTGTATCATGGGCATTTCTGCGCCTGACGCTCTTTTATTAACAGTCTCCATAGAATTTCAGCCGAGAAAACACAAGAACCTAAAGGCTTTAAAGCTGAGAAAGAGCTGAAACGTAAATGGAGAAAGGCTTTCATTTGCGCCCAACGCCAAAGTGTAAAGATTTATAACACGATACCCATTGAATTATTCAAGAAATTGAAAGTGCCTGCCGATAGGAAACACAATACCCACAAGCAAGCACAAAATTTTGTGACTAAAATCACGTCAACTTCCCAAAGGTGGCACATGTTGAATATGCGTCTCAAAACTGAAGGGCTCAGCCTGATCGAAATGTCTTGTTGCTTTGCGATCATCGCCATTTTATCAGGTGGTATTGGCCAAACGCTTTTAAGTGGCGTGAAAATGCACTTGATCTCAGGCAGTGAAGCCGCCCAGCAAAGAGTTGCCGTTGTTTTCACCCGGCTTTTAAGAGAAGACCTGAGGGGCGCCTCGGATGTTACAGTGTCCGCCAATGGACTCACCCTTGTTATTGCAAAAGGGGCAAATCAAGTGAGGTATCAATATGTAGCCAGCACCAAACAAATGGCAAGAATGATCAACAACGCTCCTGGACAATCTTTTCCAGACAATAACGATAGAAATACGCGGGGCCTTCAACTGAGTTGCACCGCTCAATGCTTCAAGCTGGATGCAGTCACCATTCCAAGTCAAAGCTTTTCAAATAAGAAATTAAACCTGGCTAAAATTACAATCACTGATAGCAAAACCAAGTTGGGGTCTGGGCTCACTGAAAAATGGAAAGCCTATTCATTTGGCCCCAACGAATACCAGATCGCAAGCGGCAGTTTGTTCAATTAACGGGCCATTATCTAAACAAGCGGGCTTTAAGTCTTTCGGGGTTAGCCAGGAAAACGGTCCGTAATCACAACATTCTCCAATGGAAGCTGTCCGCCACGAGCACGAGCAGGCTGTAGGGATTTTCCGATAACCACCATCAGGGCAATCTCATGGTCTTTCGGCAAATTAATAATTTCTTTCACTTGCTCGGTGTCAAATCCAACCATGGGGCAGGAATCATAACCCATCGACTGAGCCGCCAACATTAAGGTTTGAGCGGCAATTCCGGATGAGCGCATAATTTCATCCCGCTGTACCTGAGGCTTGCCCTGGTAAAAATTTGCGATAGCGGGAAGTAAAAACGCACGGACCTCTTCCGGTGCCGTTTGCCAATAGCGCTCAGGTTGATCTGACCAACTATTCAGGCAGCCACAAAGGACAATCACTAAAGCCGCATCGGTCACTTGATCCTGATGCCAGGCCGCAGCTTTGAGTTGCTTACGAATTTCTGGATCTTCAACGACAACAAAACGCCAATTTTGAATGTTAAACGACGTTGGAGAAAGCATAGCCAAAGACAAAAGTCTTTTTTTATCCTCTGCAGGCATAATAAACTCAGGATCGTAATGCTTGACGGCACGACGTTGCTCAATAGCGGAAAAGGTGTCTAAAACGGTTAAAACCATTGCAAAGTTAATCTCCAAACAACCTGAATAGAGTAACATCAACCAGGCTTGAAGTCCGTAAATTTTAGCAGACGCAAAACAAACTGAAACATAGGCATCATAAAAAATGGCCTGCGTCTCTGGCTTTGCCCCCTTCATTGCAATCAAAGAGTCAATTTCACGAGAAAGTGTTTGTTGCCGGAATGCTCAATTTTTGTTTAAGGGGTAACCTCACAATAAAAGTAGAACCTTCATCCGGTGAACTTTTAGCGGTGATGGTGCCATGATGGATTTCAACGGCTTTCCTCACAATCCCTAAGCCAATACCACTGCCTTCATAGGCAGACGTCCCGTTTAGTCTTTCAAAATTTTTAAAAATCCGATCCAGATATTTCTCATCAAAACCGATGCCGTTGTCCTGAATCCGGATTTCACAACTGTTTTCATTGAATGGAAATGCTCCAATCTTAATGACAGGCTTTACGTTTGGCTTTTGGAATTTTATAGCGTTCTCAATCAAATGTCTCAACAATAAATGCATTTTTTGCGGGTAGCACTCAATAGAAATGGAATGCTCAATATCAATACTCGCTTGAGTTGAATGAACCAGAGGCTCAAGCTCACGAAGAACCATCAATATAATATCTCTCAATTCAACCACGGAGATATTTTTATCAAATTGACTCATTCGAGACAAACTGAGCAAATTATCAGTCAATACTTGCATTTTATGAACTGTACTTTGAATTCGTTCAATATAGTTAATCTCATCGCCGGAGGGGCTGATGTTAGGACTGTTTTTCAAAAAACTACTGAATTGAGCCAGTTTTCTCAATGGCCCTTGAAGATCATGAGAGGCGATTAAGGTGAATTTTTCAAGTTCTGAATTGCTTTTGGCCAAATCACTGGTTTTTTGAAGAATTTGGATTTTCAGATATTTATTTCGAGTGATTAAGGCCTCTTGCTTGTAAAAAGAGACTCGCAGAATCATTTCCCGGAGCTTGGCCGCAGCCAGCTGTTCATGAGAAGTCCAGGGCAAAGACTTTAATCGTACGGTTTCTTTCCACTTTTCAAAAGAAGCCCTGGGGGTTAAAGACTCCCCTTCTTGTTTATAAGTCTCTGATTTTGAAGGATCTCCCGCCCAGTTGACTGTCTCAATTTTTTCAGGCCGAAACCATAACACATAATTGGGAGGGGTCACTGAAAGGGTAATGGCAAGCAAGCCAGACGCCAAATCTTTATACGCCAATGCGGGTGGAAACACCTTGGGAAGTTCATTCGTGCAATAGACCGCTGCTTTATTCTCAGAGCTCAACCAGTCAATCAAATCCTGAATTTTATCTTTAGGAGGGGTTAGGCCAACGGCCTTGAAATTTCCTTCCGTATAAATGACAGAACCTTCATACAACATGGCGCCTTCCGCATTGATAAAATCACCCAGATTGGGGTTGAAATTCATTAAGCCATCGCCAATAGTCTCTGAATTTGACATGAATTCGATAAATCGTGATTCCATTTCAAGCAATCGAAGTTCATATTGATATTCTTTTTCCTCCATCCGAACCAGATATTCCAAATTGATAAACTGTCCCAAAATATAGCAGGCAATGCGCATATCGTACGGAATATATTTTGGGGCATAATGATGACAAGCGATCAGTCCACATAAAGAACCACCCTTCAAAATAGAAAGGGTCATTGTTGCCGTAACGCCCATATTTTGAAGATACTGAATATGAATAGGCGATACGCCACGCAGTATGGCATACGTCATATCTAAGGGCTGACCTGTTTGAAGAGGCATATAGGGTAGTAATTTAACGGGTTCATAATCAACATTCGGGATAATTCTTAATTTATTTTTCACATACAGCTCTCTGGCCTGATTGGGAATATCAGAAGCAGGGTAATGCAAGCCGAGGAAAGTTTCCAAATAGTCTTCTTTCACCTCGGCAATCACCGACCCGCTACCATCCGGCTCAAACTCATAAACCATAATGCGATCAAATCCACTGATTCGTTTAAGCTCGTGAATCGAATTCTGCCAAAAATCATTTAAATCCGGGGTATTTCGAATTCGGCACAGGGAATCCTCAATGGCATGGATAAGATCTTGCTCATTGCTCCATGAAGAACCACTAGCAGACTCCATTTCAATGATCAAAACACCTTCAATCCGGTGAGAAATAATATTAAGAGGGATTTTGGGGTATCCAGAATGTGGGGTCATTTCAAACAAAAATGTTGAGTTCTGTTGTAGGTCTTTATTTTCCAGCAGGGGTTTAAGGCTTTCAAAATAACCATTTTTAAAAAGTATTTCTACAGAAGCACCCAGTAGGGCTTCAGGGTTCAGGTCGTCAAAATACAAAGGCACATTTTCACTGATTTGAATAATCTCCAGCTCAGGTTCTTTTAAAACCACTAACATGCCATGCCCCTGAATCGTACCAGGGATATGGATCGGCTCTTGATCGCAATTGGTCAAATCCACCTGATATGCCACACCGGACATTAAATTAAGCATTCTAACCTTTCCCCTTGATAAGCAAGCATCAGCATAAGCGTTTCCTGTTAACTAATCAAACACAGCCGTTTAAATAGCTCCGTTAACCGTTCTATGCTTCAATTGTTCCATCTTAATTATTTTAAAAATGCTCAGTTTGAAATGGTAATACATGTTTTTTCTATTTTGTATGAGAGGCCATTTGCAGGCATTTAGGCAAGTGCATGGATTAAAAATGGATGGCTTGGTTATTTTGGCATTTGGCAATTACCCGACTCATTAGTTTACTGCCAAAAATTTTTAGGACATATTTGAGTTTAATCTGAATTGACGGTGGGAGGATTATGTCAAAAATATCAAGCCCAAAGGCGCAAAATCAGGCGATACTACAAAATCAGGAGGTGCTGATTGATGTGGGTGATGAAAGCCTACCGGGCATTCTGGCCGTTCCCAATGCTGCGGCAGGCATTATTTTATTTGCCCATGGCAGTGGCAGTAGTCGCCTCAGCCCAAGAAATCAGTATGTAGCCCGGCAATTCAATCAAGCAGGGCTTGCTACATTGCTTTTTGACTTGTTAACGTCGCCCGAAGAGCGTTTAGACCGTTTAACGGGGCAACTCCGGTTCAATGTAGGGTTACTGGCAAACAGGCTGTCGGCGGTTGCGGACTGGGTAAGTCACTATCCAGAAACGCAACAGTTCCAGATTGGCTATTTTGGGGCAAGTACAGGGGCGGCTGCCGCTTTAATGGCCGCAGCCCATAATCCCCACACGGTTAAGGCCATCGTATCTCGGGGGGGAAGACCCGATTTAGGGGGCGATTCATTAAGAGACGTTCAGGCACCCAGTTTATTGATGGTGGGCAGTCTGGATACGGATGTGATTGGTCTGAACGAGCAAGCGTTTCAGGAAATGCGCTGTGAAAAAAAGCTGCAAATCATACCCGGCGCCAGCCATTTATTTGAGGAACCCGGCAAGCTGGAAACCGTATCAGAAATAGCAACCACCTGGTTTTTAAACCATTTAATCAAGGACAACCTTTAAAAAGGTCTTCTCAAAAAATGCGCATCAAAAAGACTCTTCCAGAACAAGCGCACTAACCTTCACAGGGTAAAAATACCCATAAGTCTGGACGGCCCACGTTGCAATGCACCGCCCGGTTCAATAAGCCCATAAAGGGCCAACTGAGAAATAAGGCCCGTCTGGCGATATGCCAAGTCAGGGGGAGAGTTGTTGTGGATGAAGCAGGTGCTTGCATCTGATTGAGACGCTGCTCGACAGAGGGCAATGGATGAAAAATTCTTTGAATACCCGGGTGCCGCTTTGGCTCTTCATCCTGCCAACGATCCAGGGTTTGAATAAGATCAGTAATCTCAAGTGATGAGGCTTTGCCTGATTGCCGCTGCACTGATAATTGATCAAGACCCAGCACCGCTTTTTGACTAAGCGTAGGCAAGACCAGCACGCCTAAAAATGACCACAAACTCATCCCCCAAATCAAAGTCAGCAAATCAACCGGGTGAGAAAAAGTAACGCCGGTTAAAGACTTAACCGCTATAAAGCCCAGGGTGTTAAAGGCAATGGCACCCAAAATGCCCCATACGTTCATGGCCTGATGAGAGAGCGTTTGGCGACGCTGAAGCAACCAATCTAGCTGCGTTTTGGATAGTTTTTGCTGATACTGCTCTGGTATGACAGAAGCGCCCATTAAAGAGACGCCGCCCGTAAAACCAATATCGTCGCTGTGCCATACGTTTGGGTTATTGGTTGGCGATTTCACTTGAAACCGGCCAATCAAGCGGGCTATAGGCACTTGCAGCATCGCAAATATAAGTTGCACCGCCACAACATACCCCAATTGCCAGCCAAAGCTCTTCACCTGATGAAATACCAGCCAAAGCAAGGCGATGGAAGCGCTAAAAATAACGCCTTGGGCCAGTGCCCCTTTTAGCCAGCCGAAAAACCACTGCCCATAAGTGCCTTTCCATCGATCATAACGCTTGGGCAGCATATAGCCCCCCCACAGATCAAAGGGAAAAGAAAAAAGAATATAGACCACAATAATGCCCGGAATAAGCTGTTCCACTGGGATAGGCATCAAACTGCGGGCGGGGAGGCCAAACAGTCCCGCAATCGCAAGTAAAACCCAGAAACCAACGGTTGTTATGCCTAAATTAAGTCTGGCACGCGCGTAAGACATGATGGTGACCCTTATATACCGACTGGTATAATTGAAGCCTAAATAGTCCATGAATGCAAATGACTGGGCCATTCCGGTTCCTGTTGCACTATCCGCGTCTCAACAATGAAAATTGATGGTCGGCAATGACACTCAAAACGTTCTCTTTTATAAGGCCAGTAATTTCAGGTTCAGATTTTTCACTTCCACACTTTCCTGATAATTACTGGAAACCGGTAAATCGATCCCGCTAGGCCCATCCAGGGTTTTGTAACGACCGCTGGCCAGGGTTTTGGGTTCCAGATTTACCGCGTAAACCCCTGCCGAAACGTTACTAAACTGATAATTGCCCTGAGCGTCCACGCTGGTGTACTTCACACTCTCACCCGACTGATTGGTTAATACCAGCACCATATTTTCGGGACTGACTGCCTGCCCTTGACCGTCCACCAGTTCCAAATGGCCACTTAGCCGACCGCCCTCGGTAGCCAACGGGATGTTGAGGCGATGGGTTTTGCCTTCTTGCACTTTCACTTTATAGGTGGGATTTTCCGCATTAATGGTTAAAGGGAGCGTCTCGGGCAGTATCTCAATCGTATGGTACCCACGGGACAGACCGGCCAAGGCAAAATCCCCGTTGGCGCTGGTGGTTATCACCCGCTGATTGTCGATGCGCAATTGTGTGTTTTTAATACCCGGTTCCAGCGGATCCAGAGTGCCGTTGGCCTGAGTATCGGCAAACACCTTGCCGGTTAGAATGCCTTGACCCTCCCCGTGAGGCCCCAGAGATTGCAAATGATTGGCAACCAGCCCAAAAACATCGGTGAAATCAAAATACACTTGATCCGTTTTGATTTGTGAGCGGGTTGCACCCACCGCAGCAGGCCCCTGAAAACTACTGGACAGCTTGGCGTAGGCCACACTGATTTTGGCCCCGCTTTTAAACTGATACCCCAACCGAAGCCCTACCTGATTTTGAATTTGAGGTTTATTTCCATAACTCAGCTGGGCAAAGGGTTCAAAAAAAACACCACGCATCTTAAAATAGCCCTGAACTGAACCAAAGTCCACGAAATTAGACCACCGGTGCGCCAAGCGGATGTGATTGGTTCGCAGAAGGTTCAATGGAATATCCAAGGCCGTATCCAGACTGTTGTTTTCGTAATCAAACGCTGTAAGGTTGGTTCCCAGCGTTGGCGAGGGAAGAAAAACGGTATTGGTAAAGTAGTGAGCGGCCCGTACATCTCCCTGCAACCCCCAGGGGAGAGACTGCGTTCTATAATTCACATCCAGTGAGCGTTGTAAAAATTCTCGCTGCCGGTTGTCCCCATCAATCAATGAAAACCCCAGGGTGAGAGCATTTTTTTCACTTAGCTGGCTATTAATGGTTCCTCCCCAGTGGCTGGCATTGATAATGCCCCCTGGAATCAGCTTTTGCAAATTGGTTTGATAATGACTCCAGTATAAATTGTAGCTAATGGGTAGCACGGTCTGAATCATGCCAGTAATGCCGCCTTTCAGCCCCTGCTTGTCGAAAAGGTTATTGCCGTATAAGGAAACCGCAGGGGTATAGTATTCAGGATCATAACGAAAAGCGTCCAGATACCAGGATAGCCGGTTGCTTTGCCTTTCCAGATGAATTTGAGCGGCCTTGCCCATGGCGGAGTCCTCAATGGGCAAGCGGCTACCGGCTTTTAATCGATATTGACTCACTCCTAAATCAGAAGAAACCAGCCAGCGATCGGCGAGTTGATACCGCAGCGACAATGCCGCGTTTTGACCGCTAAAAAAATTCGCATCCCGCTGATAACTGCTGAAACCGGTTAGGTCCACCGCCAAGGGATCCAGGTTGTTAAAGTAGGTTCTGGGCCTCCCGAAAGTCTGGTCAGCGGCGGCGGAAAGACCCACCGTTAAACGATGACCCGCCCCATAAAAAAGCCTGCCCCCGGCCAGCCATTTTTCAGTTTGCGGCATCAGTAACGGTGTTTTCTGATCGGGGATTAAGGGGTAAAACTGAAGGGGCGCCCGACCCAAAAACGTGGAGTACCCCACCGTTCCCTTAGGTAACAGGTTTGAAAAATTAGAGATTTTTTCAGTCCGTAATACGGTTTCCTGATTTTGGGGGTCTTTTTCCACAATCTGGATGTCGTTGATGGACTGGCCTTGCAGGTAAACCGGTTCAAACTCATAAGCGCCGTTCTGGGCGGTCACGGTTTGTACGGTGCGTTGATTCAGCATAACGGATACCTGATTGCCGGTTTTGGCGCTACCCGCAAACTCATAATTGGCTGGTGGCGATAAAAATGACGACTGCGCATTTTGAGAAGCGAATTTTAAACCCCATACATTTAAAGAAGGGCTGACCAAAGGGCTTAACCCGGCTTCTGTACTGCCCAGGCTGATGGCTTTGCCTTTCAATTGCCGAATAATGGACCAGTCAATATTTTGCAGGGTGGCTTTATCATTAAAGCGAGTAATAGAAGGCTTGAGATGGTAATTCAGGCCCAGCAAAGATCCACTGACCCCAACCAGTGAAGTATCCACCAGTGCGTTGAAGCGGGTGCTTTGAATCCTGGCGTTAATGGGTTGTAGAGATTCCTGAAAGCCGTAATTGGTGGCATGCTGAATGTAAATCTTGTCCACCAGCGGCTGGCTAATTTCCGGGTTGGAAATTAAGCGGATATTAGCGTCCTGAGCCGTTCGGGGTAAGCCTGTGTCCTCTAATCCAGAGATTTTCAGTGGTCGATCAGTGGTCAAACTCAAGGTTCCGGTTTCCCGATCCAGGGTTAGCCCGGCCCCGAAAACAGCCTGAAAAGCGGTTTGATCCAGATAAACATCATCTTCTATTAATAGCCCTGCCTGACTGCGGGTAACCGGATGCAAGCCCACCGGCACGGTTTGCTCCCCCACCGTGATTTTTTGTTGTTCCCAATTGATTTCCACTGTTTTTTGACGCTGTGAATCGATGAAAAAAATACGGTGTTCATCGGATTGCTGTTGGACCTCAATCCCAAATAAAGCGCAAAAGGCTTTTACCGGCAGCGAAAACCCGCCATCCGGCCATTGAATAATTTCCATATCAACGGAAACGCTGGGAGATACAGCCAAAGTAACAATACCCGGCTGAATTTCAGCGCTGGAAACAGTCGCCGATTCCGGGGCTATGGGCAGAATATCCTCGCCATATGTCACCGATAAAGACTGCAAGACAAAAGGCACCACCAGTACATTGGCAAAAATCCAGCAAAGACGGGAACGGCATTGCCGCAAGGATCCAACCTCTCATCACAGGGCGCGGAATATGACTTGCCTTGACACTTGGGACCAAAAAAACGGAAAAAGCGCCATTAGCAAGATGGGGATGGCTAAAAATCAGAAGCCCAGCGCTTTACACTTGTTATTATACAGTAGGCAGTGTTTAATTCTGACGCCTACCGATCTAGATCGATCAGATGATTTATACCCTTAAAAAACCAAGTAAATTTAAGTTATGAGTTAAGAGCAATCCGGAAGCGGTAAGCCCTGATACCAGGGTTAATCTCAACGGGTCAAGAAAGACAGGACGGTAATTCGATGTTGAACGCAAGACTGCCTTTAAAAATGTTGTCACTGGCTGTTGTTGGCCTGATGGCCTCTTCCACAATGTTTGCTCAAGCCGATAACGGAGCATCAAGCGCTACCATGACCCTGGTTGTTCCGGTTAAAACGGTTGTTACCTGCAGCAGTCCTTCGGTAACCGCTGCTCCGGGCGTCAATTCACTGGTGGTGACCTGCAGCATTAACGGCAACCCCAACAATCTGGCGGCAGGTTCATCCAACACCTTTGGCCCCAGTGATGTCACCTTGTCTTCTAGCGGTGGTAATCGATTAACCGCAAGCTTACAAACCCGTGTTGCCTCACCTGACTCAACAGTCGCTTCCATTAGCGGAACCAGCGCTGGCTTTTCAGGAACCATTCGGTCTTTACCAGCTACAGTGCAAGCCACTTACAACGTCAGCACCGATGAAGCCACCAAATCAGGCACCTATACCGGCTCCACTACCTACACCTGGTCCACACTGTAGTTAAAAAATATTGAAAAATCAGGCCGGTTTGTTACAAAAAATTGATATTTAAGCGCCTGACCCTTCAGAAATAACATCATCGTATCGAGAACAGGGTAACTTCAAACGTTATCCTGTTCTCTTTTTGTCTGTCTGTTCATCTTGGCAGGCCCATAACACGCTCTGACTCTTGCAGAAAGCTGTGGTGTTTATGACGATGATTTTATCCTCGGTGAAGGTTTGCGTTGCGCTGCTCATCATCGGGCTAATCGGTTTCACGGATCTGTCTGCTCAAGCGGACAACGGTAGTACTCAGGCTGTTTTGTCACTGGTGGTACTGCCTGACCGCAACAATCTATTTCCCAAACAATCCACATCCCGTCAGCGGATAACCCCAACTCATCCAGCGGATACCCGAACCGGGCTGCTGGAAAAAACAGGCCTCATCACCCGTCAGGTTTGGATCGCCATGTAATTTACCCATTTGTGATTGCCAACCTATATAATAGTAAAGGTGTTACTGAGGCTATTTAGAGGCTGGGCATGAGAGACTTACGGGTCATGACTTTAAGAGTGGGTTTGGTTTGCCTGTTTCTGGGCCTGCCTTTCCTCCTAGCTCAAGCCGATGAGGATGATGACAGCAGTTCTATTTCCGTAGGCTGTAACAGCCCCATGGTGTCCGCCCCAGCAGGTGGTGGTACTGTAACCGTGAATGTGGACTGCCTGATTAATGCCCCCAATGCCGGCCCCAGTTACCGGATTACCGCCGCCGACAATAATTTTATGGCCCCCCGCACCATTTATCTGAGTCGGGGGCTGAATTTTTTAACAGCCACGCTGCAACCCGCGGTTCTATCCCCGGACAATACGGTCACGTCTATTTCAGGAACCAGCAGTGGGTTTACCGCTGGCCTTTCCAGTTCTCCCACCCCCAAAACCATTCGATTTCAATACAGCGTTACTACAACCAGCGCCACCCCTACCGGCAACTATTTGTCGTTGCTGAATCCCGCCTATTACCGCTTCAGAATTTGCCGGACACCCGCTTGCAACAAAAATGTCTCAACCGGAACCGCCCCGGCCAGCCTTAACGTGAGGGTCATTTCTTCCCCGGTCAGTGTCAGCTGCAGTAGCGCCCCGGTCAATGCCGTACCGGGTGGCGGCACCTTTGCGCTGGATGTCCTTTGTACCATCGCTGGTGGCAACCCGGATAAATTTTTTCCGGTTACCCAAAATGTATTTTCTCCCGCTGTCATTACACTTTCTAACGGAACGGCCAATTTGAACGCCAACCTGCAACCTACGGTCAGTTCCCCAGACAGTTCCGTCAGCGGGATTTCAGGCACTGCCGGGGGTGGATTTTCGGCCAATATCAACGCCATGCCCGCAAAAATTCAGGTAAAATACCAGGGAAGCACCACGGTAAATAGCCCTGCAGGGACTTACACCAGCCCCCCTGTTTCATTCACCTGGTCTACGCTTTAATACCCTTTAAAAAAACAGATCCCCTTCTTTTATTCATTGATTCAATTGTTGTGGAGAGACTCACGGATGCGTACCAGAAAATTTAAGTGGTTATTCAAGCTCTCCCAGCTGGCAGCGATAAGCTTGATTGTGCTGCCCTTTACGCTTGCCTCTACCTCCAGCTACTTTCTGGATTCTTCCCGGCTGGAAATTCAGGCCTCACCCCAAACCCACGTGGCCTCCGGCTCAATTAAAGTGAGTAGTAACAGTGAGCGCACCATTCGTTTAAAAGTCATTCCTAAATTATGGCGGCTCAACCCGCAAGGCGTTCTGGTTTACAGTAAACCCGCCGAAAACGAGTATCCTCTGTTGGATAATATCCGGGTCAACCCCGAAGAGTTTGAGCTACTGCCCGGAAAATCCCGGCTGGTCCGCTTTATTGTCAAAGTCTCCCCCGATGCTCAGGATGCGGAGTACCCCTTTCAACTCTATTTTGAGCCAACCAGTCTGTTAGAGCCTGATGTTAAAAAGCCCAATGTCAATGTTAGTAATGTTTTAGATGTGATTCCCGTATTTACCACCACGGTTTACGCCTATCAGGGCGATCCAAAACCAAAAACTTCAATCAATACCTTTGCTTGCGGCTATGATGCGGAAGCCAAACAGGTTTCTGTGGACTTAACCCTGAACAATGCGGGGAGCAAACACGCCCGTGTGTTTGGCAACGCCATATTAAGCCGTCAATCTGAAAAAGAGGCGAATGAGGTACTGGATGTTCTGCATTTACAAAACGCCAGCCTGATTATCGTGTTTCCGAATACCCCCCGTCAAATTCAAAACCAGATGGCCTTAAAAAATAATCAAGCCCTGGAAGCCGGACAATATCAGCTGGAGCTTCGTTTGGTGGATGAACGCAATTTGCAACCCGCTGTAGAGTCGATGTGCGAGTTCACCGTTCCCAAGGTTTAATCTTACTCATTGGATGATCGAGCCCCTTCGAAAGCGACTGTCTACCGCATTGATTCCAGATTTCGACGGAACAGGCAGAACGTGAGATAATGACCTGAAAACTTTGTGCTGTTAGCGGGTAGAGGCAATATTTGTGATCAACGAACGTTTGATACGGTTGAACGGCTTATCGCTCAAGGGCATCTCCAAAGGCATTTCAATGATGAACGGCTTTCTGATTGGGCTGATTGTGCTGGTAATGGGATTGGGTGGGGTGGCCATTTTTCGCTCTTTAGATGTACAAAACCGGGTAAGTGCCAGCTTTCAGGGGTGGTATGAAGACGCTCCCGGTTATCAACGGGCTATGAGCGATCAATCGGCTACCCAAAAACCGGTGCTGCTTTATTTTTACGCAACCTGGTGTCCTCACTGCAAGCAATTCGCGGCCAATGTCCTTTCCGATCCCAAAACCCAGACCTTCATCAAAGCTTTTCCCCACGTTCGCATTGCCCCGGACAATGGCGAGGCTGAAAAAAAGTTGATGAGTGAGTTCGGGGCCGAGGGATATCCCGCGTTTTATGTGGTAAGGCCCAACCAGCAACCTATCCAGATTGATACGTTCGCCAGTACGCCCACCCCGCACCCCAAAACAGCCACCGAATTTATTGACTCCATTCAAGCAGTTCTGAATCAATAAATCCACAAAAAACACAAGGAAGGAGGGTCCATGGACAACGATCCAAAATCTCGCTTGCTTTCAGCAGACAATACCCTGTTGCTCATTGTGGATATTCAGGAAAAGTTGTTATCCGCTATGGAAAACCCGGAAAAGCTGATTGAAAAAGTAAGCGCCCTCATACAGGGCTGCACGGCGCTCAATATTCCTATTGTGGTTTCCGAGCAGGTACCGCACAAGCTGGGACCCACCGCCAAGGAATTACTGGCGCATTTACCTGATGAAACCACAACCTGGGCTAAAACAGCGTTTGGGTGCGTCCAAGATGCCAATATACAAGCTCATCTGAGCCAGCTAAAGCGCAAGCAAGTGATTCTTTGTGGGCTGGAAACCCATGTTTGCGTCAGCCAAACCGCCCATCAACTCCTCAGCCAAGGGCATCAGGTGCATTTAATAACCGATGCCTGCCAGTCTCGCCACAAGAAAGATCACAAAACCGGACTGAGCAAAATGACACAATCCGGGGTTATTCCTTCCAGCGTGGAAATGGCGCTGTTTGAAATGCTGGCCAGTTGTGAGCATGCTGCGTTTAGACAGGTGCAATCCCTTATTAAATAAAAGCACCCGCTTTTTAAAGCGGCAATTTGCTCTGTTCAGTGGCTTCAATGAGGGCGTTTAAGATGCCCGGTTCATCATAAGCGTGTCCAGCATCCGCAATCATTTCCAGCTTGGCCTGCGGAAGCGCTTGAGCCAATTCATAAGCGTTTTGGGCAGGGCAAACCACATCATAACGCCCGTGAATGATCCAGGTGGGAATGTGGGCAATTTTAAAAGCGTCTCGTAGCAACTGATTCGGCTCAAGCCAGCAGTGGTTCACAAAATAATGGCACTCAATACGGGCCATTGCCAAGGCATGAGCGGCTTCTTCAAAGTGATCCATGACCTGAGGGTCTGGGATGAGCTTACAGGTGGCCCCTTCCCACTTGCTCCACGCCTTGGCTGCCTGCAAGCGCAGCGGTTCATTGGGGCTGGTCAGCAGTTCATAGTAGGTTTGAACCATGGCCCCTTGTTTTTCCGGGGGAACCGGCTGCATAAATTCCGCCCAGAATTCGGGAAAAATCCAGCGGGTGCCAGACTGATAAAACCATTCAATCTCTTCGGGGCGACAGAGAAAAATTCCTCTTAAAATCAGGTGGGTCACTCGCAGCGGATGTTTTTGAGCGTAGGCCAAAGACAGCGTACTACCCCAGGAACCCCCAAAAACCAGCCATTGCTCAATGTTCAGGTGGGTTCGAATGCTTTCAATGTCGGTTACCAGATCCCAGGTGGTGTTGTTTTCCAAGGAGGCATGCGGGCGGCTTTTTCCGGCCCCTCGCTGATCAAACAGGATAATGCGGTAATGAGCGGGGTCAAACAACCGGCGATGGTTGGCAGAAATCCCTCCCCCCGGCCCACCGTGTAAAAACAGAGCAGGCTGCCCCTTGGGATTACCCGCTTCTTCCACATATAAGGTATGCCCCCCGGTTACAGGCAGGTAAAAATGATGGTAGGCCTCAATTTCCGCAAACAAAGCGTGCATCCGGATTCCCCTTCTTGACAGACCCTTATTGTACAATGCCCAAGCGCTCAGGCCATGGTATTTTTAGCGATGAAACTCGGAGATGACCGCCCATTTCTGACTTTTTTAAAAGAATTTGTTAGAAATGCTGGGCAAGCGGCAAGGCTTTTGATACTATAAGGCGGAAGCGTGCCCTTGTGGCGGAATGGTAGACGCTGCGGACTTAAAATCCGTTGATAGCAATATCGTGCCGGTTCAAGTCCGGCCAGGGGCATGCTTTTATTTTGATTAAAGTTGGGTGTGGGATTTGGATAGTCGTTTGGGGTTGCTTGTAGTCATGGGTAAGCACTCATAATCCCTATGGATGGGCTATGCCGATAAATTTTTCAAGTACCCTGAAACCACTTTGGTTTACTTTCAAGAACCTGCTTGTAAACAGGACAACTGGCGTCATGGGCGCCGGGTAGATATCCAATACTTTGTAAGAACTCATTAACAATTTCGCCCCCAGTAAAGCGAAAGGTCTTTTTGAAAAGCTTAACCCATTCTTCCTTCGTTTTTGGATGATGATGGGTCAGCCAGTTTTCAAACGAACCATGCTCACTTTGTAATTGAAGAATCTTTTGGGCGTTTTCAATGGCCGCATTGATCTTCAGTCGGTTCCGAATAATGCCCGCATCACCCAAAAGCCTTTCTCTGTCTGTATCGGTGTAAAGAGCCACTGTGGCAATATCAAAATGACTGTAGGCCAGTCGAAAATGATTCTCTTTTTTGAGAATCGTTTCCCAACTCAAGCCTGCTTGATTGATTTCAAGAAGAAGCCTGCCAAACAGCTCATTATCATCATGGATGGGGAAACCGTAGTGCTGGTCATGATAATGCTGGTGTAAAGCTTGACGAGCACCTGTCATGGATTCAATCGCTGAGCAATATGACATAAAAAATTCCTGAACCAGAAAGAACGAATACTTTATGGGTGTATTTTAGCTGATCATCAGTAGTTTCTGCTGGAATAATCTGGTGCCTTTTTATTAAGGGGGATCAATCTCTCCATATTTCTTGTATCATTTTTGAAATGATATTAATATTAATTTTTTTATAGTTATTTTTAATTGAAAAATCTAAATAGTGTAGAAGTTCAAGCAAGGAAAAATTTATGATTAATTTTATTCTGTTTTTTGAACTTATTATTCGTTTAGGCTATGTTTTATTTCAACTATATCAAAATCTACAAGCTCTACTTTAATATTATAAAGTAGTTTGGAAGTTTGTTTTGAACTGACCGGTATAAAAATCCCAGGAATTCTGGCACTGGTCTGCTCCCCGGAAATCGTACCAAGGATAATGAGAAATCGGGTTAAAATTCCGTTTAGAAAATAAGGAGTTTAACTCGGATGAAAAAGTCTAAATTTACGGAAGAACAGATTGTTTTTGCTCTTAAAGAGCACCAGCAAGGCACCAAGGTAGATGTAATTAGTTTTTCATTAAACAGCTCCCATCAAAATGTCATTAATACGATTCACCCATCTAAAACTTCAAAGATGCCAGTTAAACGGAGCCTTATTTTGCACTTTCCCAAGTCGTCAAAATCAGGGAGGGGAGAGCAATATTAACCAAGGGGCCAGTCAGCCACCTGAAGCCGTACCAGAAGATTTTGGAACACGCATTGAGTTTCTTGGCGTATTGGCAACGCTGTTGAACGCTATGCGGTAATATCATGATTATTGATAGAGTCCGGATTCACCGGGTCATTGGAAATGAATCCGGTGTGGTTCTTTTGCTGTTTAGGTGCTTAATACTCGTCAGCGAGCATGACGGTGAGAACTCGCTGGGTTAAACTGGGGTCGGCGGGGTTTTCGCTATGAAATTTCAATGCCAGATCGTAGTAGTCCATTTTAAAAAACACCCGATGTCCTTGATAGATTATGGTGCCAAAGTCATGTTCTTGGTGCGGGTCATTATCGGGGGTAAACACATTAAATGTGCGTACGGCATGCAGAACCCCGATCTGGGTTTCTTCGGGCAGAGCTTGAATGCCAGCACTCAATACCAATATTCCTCCCTGATAGGTGGTGCGAAAAGCGTTATTGAGTGCCGCAATTTTAGAGCTGGATTGCAGATCGACGTTGAAAGACTGAATGGAATCGGTCATGGATGAATCTCCTGAATTCAATAAATTGGGCATCTTGAAGCCAGCCAGTTCTAATCACGGGCTGATCACGGTTTTAGCGAGATTGGTCGTGGGACGCTTTGAGCCGGGTTTCCATCTTATCCAGGGCCCATTGCAAATGATCGGTCGATTGGTGGCTGTAGCGAAAAACCATCTGAATGGTTTTATGGCCTGAGAAGCGCTGCACCGTGGGCAAGTCCACCCCTGCCTGAACCAGGTGCGTAATGGCGGTATGTCGCAAGGTATGGCGGCACACTTGATAGCGATCCAGTCCGGCGGCGGTGGCCACCCGGTAAAAGGGTTTCTCAATCTCTTGCCGGTGTCCACTGATGGAGCGTTTGGCCGGAAATAGATATTCCTGGCCCGGTTGGGTATGGTATCGCAAGTAATGACTCAGGTAAGCAGTGAGTCCCGCGGTCATAGGTTGCATCCGGGCACCACACTTGGCTTTGGGAATAAAGAGTTCCCGTCGGGCGCAGTTAATGTCCTCGATTTTGATGGATAGAATTTCGCCCCGCCGCATGGCGGTTCCCAACGCAATTCGGATAAATGGTTCAATCACGGGGCATTCATCTTTACTGGCCGCTTCCAGCAGCGCGTCAATTTCAGGAGCTTCCAGATACCGGGTGCGGATATTGTCCTCCCGGTATTTCAACACTGGAAACGGTAATCTAAAAGTGAGCCATTTTTAAGGGAAATGGCCACCGAAAAGTGAGCCACCTCTTTTGAGTTAAGTTTTGGTGAACGCCGAAGCCAATTCAAGAGAGGAAAGAACGCGGGTGAAAAGTGTGTACGACCAGGAAGCAGTTCGCAAAGCGTATTGGGTGGATGGGAAAAGCCAGCGCCAAATAGCCCGTGAGTTGGGATTTTCTCGAAATACGGTAAGTCGGCTATTACAAACAAAAGCTGGAGAAAACCGTCGTTATGCTTTGCAAAAGGCAAGAGCCAAACCGGCACTGGAACCCTATCAGGATTGGATTCAGTCGGTACTGAGCGCAGATGAGCTATCACCTCCAAAGCAACGACATACTGCTCAACGCCTGTACGAGCGCTTAAAAATAGAGTTTGGCTATACAGGCAGTGAGCGCAGTATTCGCCGGTTGGTTGCTGAACTGAGAAAGAAACGTCCTGAAGTCTTTCTTCCTTTGGCCTTCCAGCCGGCTGAAATGGCCCAGGTGGATTGGGCGGAAGTCACTGTCGATATAGCAGGACAGCGCAGGAAGGTTCAATTATTTTGCCTGGTGCTGAATTACTCGGGAGCTTTGTATTGCCAAGCCTTTGAACGGGCCAATCAGGAAGCCTTCTTTGAGGGGCATGCCCAAGCATTCAAGTTTTTGGGCGGCGTCCCCAAAACCATTACGTATGACAACCTCACCAGCGCCGTGAAAAAGGTATTGGAAGGGAGAAACCGGGAAGAGAACGAGCGGTTTGTAACCTTTCGTAGCGCCTGGCTCTTTAATAGTCGATTTTGTAACCCGGCCCGAGGGAATGAAAAAGGGCGCGTGGAAAACAGCGCGAAGCCTCCCCCTGGGGGATGGTGAAATTCGCGGAGCGTAATTTCTTTGTGCCAGTACCATTAATCGCCGATTTAAATGAACTGAATAAGCAGCTAAAAGCCCATTGTGAAAGTTATTTGGAACACACCCAGGCTCGCCAATCCCAAACAGTAGGAGAACGCTTGCACATTGAACAACCGGCGTTGTTGGCCATTCCTGAATATCAGCCAGAGTGTTGCCGAATCATTTCTCTCAAGGCTGACCGGGTCCTTAATTTAGATCCACTTTGAATTAGAGATTTTTGGATTTTATCACGACCAGTTCTTTGGGTTACAAAAAAAACTTCGTCGTAAAAAAATCAGAAGAAACGGCTGTAAAAAACCGGTTGGAAAGCCGCTAG
>NZ_JBGSRV010000021.1:0-38097 GCF_041737375.1 Vampirovibrio sp. | reverse complement strand
GCCGGTGGCGGGGCTGGCGGTGGTGCGGCCGGTGGCGCGGTAGGAATGATGCCTAGCCAGGTGCGAGTAGTGGCCGATAACGTACAGGATGGCGCAGGTTCCACCCAAGCATCGCAAAGCGGTGGCGGTGGGGGGGGCGGTCAAAGCGCTAGCCTGAGTAACAGCATGACCTTGCGAACCCATATCAAGGCCGCTCAAATGGTTTCACTCTCATCCACCGGGCCCATTATTTTGCCGGATACCCGACTCAATACCCTAACCCTGATGGGAACCGCCGATCAAATTGCCATGGCGGAAGCCATGATCCCTAGCCTGGACCGTAAAGTACCGCAAGTGGTTCTGGAAACCTCGCTGATTGAGATTAACGAAACCGGTCAAAAAGAACTGGGCTTTAACTTTGGCTATAACAACGGTGGATTTAAACTGGGAGCTAATAACAACAGCAGCGTGGGCATTAATACCAGCACCAATAGCCCCATGGAAAACTTGTTTCAATGGACCACCAGCCCCATTAGCCGCAATCGAAATTTTTATTATCAGCTGAACGCGCTCATCAGCCAGAATAAAGCCAAAATGCTGGCCAACCCAACGGTCATCACCAGCAGCGACAACGAAGCAGTGGTGAGCATTGTGGATGAAATTATCCGATCCGTGACCTTGACCCAAAGCGCGTTAACCGCTCCCACGGCCACCATTAACATTGGGGAAGCGGGTATTGTATTGAACCTACTGCCGAAAATTGGGGCCAATAACACGGTTTCATTGCGGGTTCGCCCCATTGTCAGCACAGTTTCTGATACGAAAAGCGGGCTGGGTGGCATCATTACCCTGCTTTCCAAACGGGAAGTACTCACTCAAAACGTGCAGCTACAGGATGGCGAAACCTTTGTTTTGGGCGGATTGGTCCAAAATACCAACAAGTCAGCCGTGTTTGAAAACCCCGCTTTGGCCAGACTGCCCATTTTGGGCGCACTGGCCAGAAACTCAACGCTCAACAAAACCCGCACTGAACTGGTGTTGCTGATTACCCCCCATATTGTGAAAGAAGATGCCGAAGTTGCCAGAAACATACCGGCTTACGATGGCTCGGGAATGACCCCGGCCACCTTGTCTAAAAACAACACCGATCGCAATATCCTGCCAGTATCCTTTTCCGATCATAACCCACCCAATGCCCTTCCGGCCATGCAAAAACCCCATGCCCTGAGCGGTACCAGCCACAGTTTTGATCCTCTGGAGAACAAGAGCATGGCAAAATCGGCCCCCAGACCATCCGGCGAATTATTGCCGAGTACCGCCATGCCAGCCACAAAAACAATGCCGTCAAATAGCTCAGATAACCTGATTCCAGTTAGCTACAAACCAGCCGCCCCCGCCCCAGAAACCCGGATGACCCAGCCAGCGCCCAGGCGGCGCTCCAGTCACATCACCGTGCAATCACCCGGCGAGCCGGACACTTCAGACGAGTCCATTCGCGCCATTATGGACAAGTTCAAATAACAGTCTTTTCGAGGGTTCAATTCAAACGCAAGGGGCCGTTATGCTGAAGCATGATGGCCCCTTTGCCTGAAAAGCAAACCATAACCCTATTATCAAACGGGTGCGGGAATTTCCCGGAAGTTTAAATGGCGAGCCTGTATGAAGTGGCGATAGATTGCCATTTCCTGCTGAATCTTCGACTCGTCCCATCCCAACTCAGCGCCCATGCAACGGGCCACCGGTTCCAGGGCGTTAAAGCCAGCATCCGCATCCAGCCCGCATCCAATACGACGCAACATCACATCGGATACGGTTAAGGCCATTTGGGCCCGAACCGCATAAATGACCTGAGCCAGAATATCATGTTGTCGTTCGGCCACCGGTTGCCGCCAGTTGAGATTTTCTTCGGTTAAGGCCAAAACCTGCTCAAAACGACTGCCGTATAAATCAATGCAATGAGAAACCACCGTGGCATCAACCTGGAATCTTTGGACGGCCTGAGGCATCTGTAATTGTTTATAGGCTTCAATACTGGAAATGCCTTTCCCACCCGGCAACGGCAAATTACGACTGCCACTGGCGGGAACGTGCCTGCTATTCCTCAGGGCCAACTGATAGGCTTTCACCACCTCATCGACCGTGACTTTTGAAAGGTTGCGGTAAGTGGTTAGCTTGCCCCCAATCACGGACACTAGCCCCGGTAAGGGGTACCGTTTGTCCTCGGCATGATGCTCAATCCAGTGCTTGCGAGAGATTTTACCGGTGCGCTGGTGCTTGCCTGCCGGTAAAGGCCGAACGCCCGCATAGGTGTACAAAACATCCGCCGGGGTCAGGTTGGCCTGAGGTAATACCTGATTGGTTTCTGAAAGCAGATAGGCCACTTCATCGGGGTTGGCTGAAACCTGATCCAGATCCCCCGCAAAGGGAATATCGGTGGTGCCAATTAAATAAAAATCCTCTCGCCACGGAATAATAAAAAAAGGCCGCCCATCGGATTTGGCCTCCACGTACAGCGCTGTTTCCGGGGCTTGATTAAAGCGGCGCACCACAATATGACTGCCCTTGGTGCCGCCCAGCCGCAACACCGGGGCAGCCCCTCCCACCGGTGTTTCAGACACCAGTCCAATCACCTGATCCAGCCAGGGACCAGCGGCATTAATCACACATTTGGCCGATGCCACATACGTTTGCCCGGACAACGTATCCTGAAAATACACCCCACCCATCCGGTTTTTCTGGGTGAAAATCCCGGTGACTACGGCATGATTCAACACGGAGGCGTTTCCGGTTTCTTTGGCGGCCATGGCGTTTTCCACGCAAATCAGCTCGGGGAAATCAACCTGAGCGTCATAGTAAACCGCCCCCCCTCGCAGCCCGTGGGGATTCACTTGCGGATAGCGGCCCAAAAAGCTTTGGGGGCCATAAACCCGATGCCAGGGCAGGGTTTTCAGGCAAGACAACACATCGTACAACAGTAACCCCAATCCAATCATAAAAATCGGCATGCGATTGCCCCGATGCACGGGTAAGCCCATGGCCATGGGGCGCACCAGATGAGGCGCGTTTTTCAGCAGCAACGCCCGCTCGGCCAGAGATTCATACACCAAATCCAGCTCCAGATTGGCCAAGTAGCGCAAGCCGCCATGAATCAAACGGCTGGAATAAGCAGAAGTGCCGGAGCCGAAATCATTTTTTTCCAGCAACAGAACTTGCAGCCCTCTTAAGGCGGCCTCTCTGGCAATGCCGGTGCCGTTAATGCCGCCCCCAATAACAATCAGGTCGTAAGCGGGCAACCCGTGCAAGTGAAAGCCTGCTGTGGGAGACTGAATGCCTTGTCCTCGTATGGTGCCATCTTTGGGCGAGCGATTGGGCAAACGTGCGGTAGGGTTTGCGGATTCCAAAACACCATCTCCTCATCAATCCCGTGAATTTGCCCCTGAATTTGGCCCTGAATTTGCCGGGGCCACCCAAACAAACGAAACCTGTGAATACCAAATGTCGTAGACGTTGATCTTACCTGTTTCCACTCCAGATGCCAACAACCCGAGCCGCACAACGCACACAGGCATTACAATCGGTTACCTGATTTGGTTTTGAAAAAAATCGGAGTACAATAACAAAAGGGGAGCTGGTCAAACGCCATTTTCGATTAGACACTTTGGGCTGGCCAGACTGCCGGATTTTTATGAGCGGCGGATTTTGAGAAATCGCCATCAGTTTTAGAATTTTATCGTTTTTTTGAGAGAGAGCGCCCTGTGAGCAGCACACCATTAAAGCAACCATTATTAGCCCATCGCTTGGCGGATTATGCCAGTAACCTGAGTTTTGAGAAATTGCCGGATGAGGCGGTACTAGAGGCCAAGCGTCGAGTGATTGATGCCCTGGGTTGCGCCCTGGGGGCCTATGACTCGGAACCGGCCCAGATTGCCCGCAAAGTGGCTGAGCTATCCAGCAATCCACACGGGGCTACCGTGCTGACCACCCACCACAAAACCTCACCAGATCAGGCCGCCTTTGCCAATGGGGTCATGATGCGCTATCTGGATTTTAATGACACTTACCTTTCCAAAGAGCCCGCCCACCCCAGTGACAACATTGCCGCCGTTCTGGCCGTGGCGGAAGCCGAGAAAAAAAGCGGGAAAGATATTATTACAGCCATCGTGCTGGCCTATGAAATCCAATGTCGCCTATGCGATGCTGCCAGCATTCGGGCCAAGGGTTGGGATCATGTTACCTATGGCTCGTTTTCCGCTGGATTAGCCGCCGGAAAACTTTACGGGCTGAGCAAAGAGCAACTGGTGCATGTGCAAGGACTGGCCGCCACCCCCAACAACGCCATGCGGCAAACCCGAGTGGGCGAACTGTCCCACTGGAAAGGCTGCGCCTTTGCCAATGCTTCCCGCAACGCCGTATTTGCCGCCACCCTGGCCAAATATGGCATGACCGGCCCTTCCGAAATTTTTGAAGGAGAAATGGGCTTCTGGGCGCAGGTATCAGGCCCCTTTGAACTGGCGGATATGGGCGGTGAAAATGGCAATCTCCATTTTATGATCAACCAGACCTATGTCAAGCACTTCCCCGCTGAATACCACTCTCAAAGCGCCATTGAGGCCGCTTTAGAGCTTCGGGAACAGATTGGGGCTGACAATATTGATCAAAAAATCGAGTCCATAACCATTGAGAGCTTTGATGCGGCGGTGGATATTATTGCCGGATTTGTAGAGCATTGGGCACCTAAAAGCCGGGAAACCGCAGATCACAGCATGCCTTACTGTGTTTCCGCTGCCTTGATCGATGGTGATATCACCCTGGATACCTTCTCCGATGCCCGCATTCAGGAGCCCAAACTGCGGGCGCTGATTCAAAAGGTAAAAGTAAATCGCAACGCTGAAATGAGCGCCGGTTACCCCGAAGGCATTCCCAACCTGCTGGTGATTAAAACCACCGATGGGCAGGAGTACAGCAAAAAGGTATCTTACCCGCTGGGCCACAACCGCAACCCCATGAATGATGTGGACATTGAGAAAAAATTCAAGCCGTTGGCCATGCGCTGGATGAGCGAGCATCATGTGGAACGGATTTTGAAAGCGCTATGGGACTTGGAAAACTGCAACGATATTTCAGAGATTATGGCCCTGTTTGCCGATGGCATGGCCGCCGGAAAATAAGTTCTAATTCTTGTTAAAAAAGGAAACCACCATGAGCGAAGCCCTGCTGAATCCACAACCCAACAAGCCCGCCAGCTTGCGAGCGTTGATGAAGCAGGGCACCATTGCCATGCCGGGGGCATTCAACGCCATTTCCGCTAAAATTATTGAAGATGTTGGATTTTCGGCTATGTATGTATCCGGAGCCAGCATTGCCAATGGGGTGGGCGGCTACCCGGACATCGGGTTTATGACCGCTACCGAAATGGCCACCCAGGCAGGCTATATCGCTCGATCGGCCAACATTCCAGCCATTGCGGACGCCGATAACGGGTATGGGGAAGCCATTAACGTATTTCGCACCGTGCAGGATTACGAGCGGCAAGGGCTGAGTGGTCTGCATATTGAAGATCAGGTCATGCCCAAACGTTGCGGGCATCTGGACGGCAAACAGGTCATTTCCATTGAACACATGCGGGAAAAAATTGCCGCCGCCTGCCAAGCCCGTATCAACCCGGACTTTCTGCTGATTGCCCGAGTGGATTCCAAAGCGGTGCATGGGTTTGATGACGCCGTGAAGCGGGCCAACGCCTATCTGGAGGCTGGGGCGGACATGATTTTTCCCGAGGCGCTGAATACCCCGGAAGAATTCGCCGAATTTGCCAAACAGGTAAAAGCCCCCCTGCTGGCCAATATGACTGAGTTTGGAAAGACCCCCTACCTCAGCCTTTCTCAATTTGAGGCCATTGGCTATACAATTGTCATCTTTCCAATGACGGCCTTTCGCATTATGATGAAGGCGGTAGAGGATGGCATGCGCCTGCTACGGGAGGAAGGTACCCAATCCGGCCTGCTGTCGCAGATGACATCCCGGCAGGATTTATACCGGCTGATTCACTACCAGGACTACGAGAAGCTTGATCAGACGCTGGCCACCCAATTTTCAACGGGAACCATCAACAAGCCTTCCAATCATTGAGAATTCAGCCGTGTGGGTGACCTCATCATTAGAGTAATTGTAGTAAGATCCACACAAGCATTTTAAAAGTCATCTGGTTATAAGGGGACAAGCATGAAAACGGCAGAGTACAGTCCAGGGCTTGAAGGCATTATTGCCGGAACCACCACCATTTCTCACGTCAATCCGGACTTGTGCAGTTTAATGTATCGTGGCTACGATATTCGCGAATTGGTCAAGCATTCCAGCTTTGAGGAAGTGGCTTATTTGTTGCTGAAAGGCAAACTACCTACTCAGGGCGAATATGACGAATTTTGCGCCCTCCTGAAGCAGGAAAGAGATTTACCCGACGTATTGGTGGACGCCTTTAAAACCTTCCCCAAAAACAGTGTACCCATGGATATGTTGCGAACTGGCACCGCTTTGCTGGCCTTGCACGATCCCGACAAAGATGACAACAGCCATGACGCCAATGTGCGTAAGGCCATTCGTTCCATCGCCAAATTCCCGGCGCTGATTGCTTACAGCTATCGCATCAACCGGGGCCAAGAGATCGTAAAACCGGACAATGGCCTGGGCCACGGGGAAAATTTCCTGTATATGTTGCAAGGCAAAAAGCCGGATGCCTATATGGCGCATGTCTTTGATTGCTCCCTGATTTGTTATGCCGATCACGGCTTTAACGCCTCTACTTTTTCCAGCCGGGTCACGGTTTCCACCTTGTCAGATATTTATTCGGGTCTGGTGGCGGCCATTGGGACTTTAAAGGGTCCCCTTCACGGCGGGGCTAATGAAGAGGCCATGAAAATGCTGCAAGAAGTCGGCACCCCTGAAAACGCCGAAGCCTGGGTGATTGACGCCCTGGCCACCAAGAAAAAAATTATGGGTTTTGGTCACCGGGAATACAAAAACGGTGATCCCCGAGCTTTTATTCTGACCGAAATGGGCGCGGAAATGAGCGAGAAACTGGGCGATACCCAATGGTACAAAACGGCCTCTATTGTAGAATCTGTGATGCATCGTGAAAAAAATATTGTGCCTAACGTGGATTTCCCCACCTCTTATATTTATTACCTGATGGGTTTACCCATTGAAATTTACACCCCTATTTTCGCCCTGGCCAGAGTCTCTGGCTGGACCGCCCATATGATTGAGCAACTGGACAACAACCGTTTGATTCGCCCCAAGGCCCTGTATGAAGGCCCGGATCACCTGGATTTTGTTGTGAGAGCCCAGCGCTAAAGCCAATCCTCATTATCAATCTCAACCTGCCAAGAAGTCTCACACCCTTTGTGAGACTTCTTTTTTGGGCATAAAAACAGCGCTGCGGAATTTCGGGCCATTCAAATGGTTGGCAACTCGGTAACATTATTAAATACGGCAAACACGCTAATAATAGATAAGGCTATAATGTAAAAAAAGATAAAATTGTCCTCAACCCTTTTATAGGGTTATTTCCTGTGTCTACCCACACCCAAGAGCCTGTTTAAAAAGCAACAGCGCAGCGCTAAAGGAAAACCAGAATGGCATCACGACCCATACAACAATTTGTTAAAGGCCAAACCATTATTAAGGAAGGCAGTGAGGGGGATCGCAGCTTTAAAATTTTAAGGGGTGAGGTGCTGATTTGTAAAAATAACGAAAGTGGCCAACTGGTGCCCATTGCCAAACTGGGCAATGGCGAAATTTTTGGGGAAATGTATCTGTTTGACGCCCAAAAAACACGGTCTGCCACCGTGATTGCGGTCAGTAGCGAAGTGATGGTGGAAGTGTACTCTCAAACCGAACTACTCACCATGTTTGAAACCCTCAGCGTGGCGACCCAATCTATTTTTGAAGGCTTGAACCTGCGATTGAAAAAAACATCCCGCCACTACGTGGAAATGATTGAGCAGGCCAAAACAATCACCAGTATGCCCTCGGAACCCATTCAGGAAAATACAGTGATTACCCCCCATAACAAACTTAAATTGAGAAAGCCCTGAATTTAAAAACCGTTCTGGCGCTAAGCTCGCCAGAACGGTTTTCAAAAATGTGCCCAAAGGGGGTGGGCTGTTGTTATTCGTAATTTAAATGAGGCGCTGGCTTACCGGTAATTCTGGCCAGTATCGGTAAAATATCCTGACTGTGCAAACGCTGGCCATCCCGGTTGGCAAAACTCAGCCGCACCATTCCTTTTTTATCCACTACAAACAGGGAAGGCCAGGCGATATTTTTTTTGCTGATATTGGCCACGCCAAAGGATTTAATCAGCTTTTTCTCAAAATCAGGAACAACCTTAAAGCTCAGCCCAAGCTCGCCCACGCTATTCAAGGAATGAGCGGTATCATCGGCGCTGACTGCGATAATTTCGGCATCCTGAGCGTTAAAATGGGTACGATTTTCCTGAAGGTTGGCCAATTGCTGGGCGCAAACACTGCAAAAACTACCTTGATAAAAAACCAGCACCAGATTTTTCTTGTTTTTAAAATCAGCCAGCCGAATCATTTTTCCATCGGCGGTTTTTGCGGTAAAGTCAGGCGCTTTTTTGCCCACCGGCACCGGATCCAGAAACTCAAAGGCATCCGTTTGAGTGAGTACTGGTGATAGAGATTCCAGCGGTTTTTCCGCCAAGGCAGGACCCGATGTGGCAGGCTCGTTTAAAAGCGTTGGGTTGTTTACAGCAAGGGAAGGAGACGGTGTGATGGACAAGGCGTAAACGAGTCCGGCTGCAAGCACCAGTACGGCGGTCACAATCCAGAGACTGGCCTGAATTTTCATGATAGAACCTCTGCTATTTAACATGGATAACGTCTTTCCAATCAAGGGGGGAATCATAGAGGGTTGTAGGGTGGCCTAGTGAAACCATGCGCTTTGGGTCAGCCCGATCCTTTGCTACACCCAAACCACCCATTCAAAAACAGGGTTTCTCATCGGGCTTTCAGAGGATCTTCATCTCAGCTTCCACCCGGACAGCCACTTTTGAATACCATTTTATTATATAATACAGATCTCCAATCGTTTTATCCGCGACGAGCTGAGTGGGAGCTATCTTTGACTACCGTAAATTCTCTCTATGACGCCCCGACCCGGGAAATCTACCTTCTTGAAAATGTAGCCATCCAGGGACGAAAAACTGAACTACGCCAACTTCTCAAGTTGCTAAACCTGGCTAAAACCGGGCAACCTAAGGCCGCCCTCATCACAGGTGACGCTGGCATTGGAAAAACCGCGCTGCTGGAAACCTTTATGGGGCTGGTTCAGGAAGGCGTTTATTGCCGGGTGCTAAATCTGGGCAAAATGACCTACGCCTCCCCGGAAGAAGTGTATGTCACCCTGATCGAAAAGCTGCAGGATGAAGCCAACAGCATTTTGGACGATGCCCTGGTGGCCGTGAATGAAATTACTCAGGAGCTGGATTTGCGCTGGGAACGGCAGGACTTGGTACGAGCCATTGCCCTGGTAAAATTACAGGAATCTATCGGGGGAAAAGGGGCCGTTAGTCAGGAGCAACTGGTAAAAGCCATCCGAAGTCAGGTGCCTGCGGTCAAAAAACTGAAACTCTCGGTCAATGAAAGCATCCAGAAACTGGTTGATTTGATTGTCAATCCATGGGTGATGGTGGCCACCTCCCTGCTCAATCCCATGAGCCCCCCTTTACAGGAAGCGCTGCGACTGGCAGAAGTTTTGCGAGAGCAACAATGCGCCCTGGCCCCGGAGCAGACCTATTCAAGCCTTCTGGAAGAGAACCCGGCCGCACAGCCGCACCGCTATGATCATCCGGCTGGCAACAAGGAACCTTTTGCGCCGCTGGATGAAAACGGCTTGAGCGAAGGTGTGATTTCCACCCCAAGGCCCGTAAAATCGGCCAATGCCACCATTGAACATGAACTGAACGTGATTGTGGATGAAACCGTGCGTCCCCTGGATGCGGCGGATTTTATGCCCCCAGCCGTGGTACAGCAGAAGCATTACTCGGGCAGCACCGGCAATTACAGCCATACTCGCATTGAAACGCCAGCCAAGCCCATTAAAGATCCGTTGATCAAACACTTGATGAGCCTGTTTAACTTCATTAACGCCACCCTGGAAAATATTGACAGCGGTTTGTTGCTGGTGGTGGATGAATGGGATCGTATTCAGGACAAACCCCGCCAAACTGAGTTAAAAGAGTTTTTTACCGAGCTGATTTTTCATATCACCGAGCAAAAAAACTATCATTTTATGGTGGTTATGGCCGCCCGCACCGAAGGGGAAAGCTACACCTTGGGCGGCGCACTTTATAACCACTTTAGAACCAAACTGTTACTGGATGCCTTGAACGAAAGCGCTTGCCGCAAACTCATTCGGACTCCCCTGAAAGAAATGGGCGTGGATTTGGATGAAGAGGTTAACCAGCAAATTATGCGGCTCAGCCGTGGCAACCCATTCTGGCATCTCAAAATTTTAAGCTATCTGAAAGAACGGGTAGAAGGCAACCGCATCAAGCATGTGGATTTGGACTTCTTTGAAAAGCTGGGCCTTGATACCATTAGCAGCCTGTTTGAATTGAGTTTTACCCGCCTCAAACTCACCTTCTTAAACGATGAAGAGTCTCTTTATAAAGTAATCGCCTCGCTGATCAAGCAGTTTGGGGAAGAAAGCTTTTCCGCCAATCAGGCCATTAAAGAAATCAGCGCCTCGCAGGGTTTTACGGATGGGTATGTGTTTGAGGTGTTGCGCGCCCTGTTCCGTCACGATGTGATTCGTCAGGTGTCCAAAAAGCCAGACCAGCAACAAAGCTCAGGCAGTGGAAAAGATCCCCATTACGCCATCCAGAGTCGTTTTATTTTGAACTTTTTGATGGAACAAACTCAGGCCATTGAAACCGATATTTCCACCGATGAGAAGCTGATGTACCTGAAAAAAGTGATTCCGCTTTCAGTCAAATCGGGGGATCTCGATCGGGAAAAAACCATGGAGGTCATTGCGCTGGGCAATGCCATGGGCAACCCTGAAATTGTGGCTTTTCTGGAAGATGTTTTTCTGGAATTTATGCACGACGACAAAGCGGTGGTGCGAGTAACCGCCCTGAATAATATGGCCTTGATTGACTCTCAAAAAGCCCGTGAAAGCCTGTTTGCCGCCATGCGTGATGACAACAGTATGGTGCGGGAATACGCCGCCCACAACCTGGCTTTAATTTCTCAAAAACACCCGGATGCCCATCTGGCCAGCCAAATTGTAGAGGTTATGATTCAGGCCATTGATGATGAATGCGAAGCGGTACGCTCGCAGGTTTACAGTACGCTTTCCCGTTATCGGTGGCATATGGATTTGGTGAGCGTGTTTGTAAAAGGCATGTCTGACGCTTGTGATGACGTTCGATTGACGGCCATTAAAAATCTTGCGGACATGGAAACCGATTCCCCTTATGTGTTCAGCAGCTTAATGGACGCTTTGAACGATGTGGTTCCCGAAATTCGGCGTTACGCCTGCATTGGGTTGCAGCGCTATCCGGGGCCGGAAGCCATTGATATCATGGTCAAAATTTTACAGGGCGATAAAGACAGCGCTTTGCGAGCCTTGGCCGCTGACTCCCTCAGTCATATGGAAGATGCCAAGGCCTTTGCGGCGTTGGTGCATGCCCTCAGGCGTGAGCCGTCTGAAGATGTCAAACTGGCCGTGGTGCGAGCCTTGGGCAAACGGCGGGGCTGGCAAACGGAAGCCATATTGCTGGAATCCCTGCAAAATGCCGATTGGGAAAATATGCCGGTTTTTGTGTGGGCCTGTGTACGCAGCATTGGGCAGGTGGGTGGTTCGGAACGGGCCCGAGATCTGTTGCTGGAACTGCGTCAAAAAATCGTCAACCCCATTATTCTCAGTGCCATTGAGCATGCCATTCGCCGTTTGAATGAACGGGTGCAGGAGCTTCGCCAGATGGAGCGCCAGCTGGAAGAGGCCACTCCGCTGACCGTGGCTATCCCTAGTGAGTATGATGAAGAGGTGGTGCTTCCAGAAGAGGAATTACCCCACGAAGTCAGTCACGAGCGAGAGCCCATGGCCGCCACCGCCGAAGAAGCGGAACGGGATGACGTGGAAGAATCATTGATTTTAGCCACCAAAGACGGGCAAGAGCTGGATTTGCGGTTCATCGCCAACGGCAATCACAGCCCGTCATCCTCATCAGGTTCCACCGCCGGTCATTCCAGAGAAGCCACAGGCGGGGAACGACTGAGCAATCAGTCCGCTCGGGCCGCAGCCTTGTTAAAACTACCTTTTGAACGATAAGCAAAGCCTTCCACTCAGGCCAGGCACTATTGCTTCATTTCAATGTTTTGTTTCAATCCAGTAAAAAAGACAGCTATAAACGCTGTCTTTTTTAATAGTTCAATCCGGTTTAATACCGAAAACCGGGTTATCTTCAAGCGTGAATGGGAGTGCCTTTGAGGGCTTGGGCCAAGGTATTGACCACTTGCTCCTGCTCATCCAGTCGAAGTTCCGGGAACATGGGCAACGACAACACCCGATCGCTCACCGCTTCACAAACGGGATAATCCACTTTGTTGAGGTTTAAATCGGCGTGGGTTTGTTGGGCGTACAAAGGCACCGGGTAGTAAATCATGCTTTGCACCTGGGCTTCCTGCAATTGTTGTTGCAGGGTAGCCCGTAGCTGAGCGGGATTGGGGCCTTTTAACTGAATGGTGTACTGATGGAACACATGCTGACTGTCCGGGCTACGGTACGGGGTTTGCAACACATCCGCCAACGGTTTTAACAGGGCATCGTAATGATTGGCCACCGCTTGGCGAGCGTGGTTCCATTCATCGATATGGGGAAGCTTAATCCGCAAAATGGCGGCCTGAATTTCATCCAGACGACTGTTTAAACCCGGCTCCTCGTGATAGTAGCGTTTCCGGCTGCCATGCACCCGCAGCATCCGCAAGCGTTCAGCCAAATCATCCTGATTGGTGGTGCACATGCCGCCATCGCCAAAGGCTCCCAGGTTTTTGGAGGGGAAAAAGCTGAAGCAACCAATGTCACCCAGGCCCCCTACCTTTTGGGCCTTGTATTCAGACCCAATGGCTTGAGCGCAATCCTCAATCACAGACAAGTGATGGCTCTCGGCCAGACGATTAACGGCATCCATATTGACCGCCTGACCAAAAATATGCACCGGCAAAATGGCTTTGGTATGTGGGGTAATGGCCGCTTCCAGTTTTTGAACATCAAAGTTCATGGTATCTGGCTCAATATCCACAAACACCGGCTTGGCCCCAGCTCTGGCAATGGATTCTGAAGTGGCCATATAACTGAAGGGGGAGGTGATTACTTCGTGGCCAGCCCCGATTTTAAGGGCTTTTAATGCCAAATAAAGGGCATCGGTGCCATTGGCGCAACCAATGACGTGCTTTACGTTTAAATAGCTGGCCATTTCCCGTTCAAATTCGCTCACCTCAGGACCCAAAATATAATGGCCGGAGGCGGCAACCCGAATCAGGGCCTGATCAATCTTGTCCTTGAGCTGTTCGTACTGTCGGGTCAAATTCAGAATGGGAATCAAGACTGGGGTCCCTCTGGGTCAACTGCAAAACTTTCCATTGGGACTGCCGTTGGTATTGTCGGTTGCAATAAGCGCAAATCACTTCCTGGGTTTCGTTTCCGCTGGGGGAAAGCCGCAGGGATTGTCCGCATTCGCAGCGCCAACCGGCAAGTCTGAGTGGATTGCCATACACTACCGCAAAATCGGGAATATTTCTATCCACAATTGTTCCAGCCTCAATAAAGGCGTAACGCCCAATGGTGGAACCGGATGCCACCGTACTGTTAGGCCCAAGTTGCGCCCCCCACCGAACCAGGGTAGGGCTAATGCGAGATACGCTATTGGGCTGAGCACGGATATAACGATTTTCGGCAAAAACCACGCAAGGGCCGCAGTAAACCTCATTTTCCAGAATCACCCCGCTGTTGAGCTGGGCGTTGTGCATGACTCGCACCTTATCGCCCACCAAAACCCCGGAAGCAATGCTAACGTTGCGCCCAATCAGGCAATGATCGCCAATAATGGCATGCGCCATTACATGGGTGAAATGCAGAATGGCGGTATGCTCGCCAATGCGGCAGGGAGTGTCAATATAGGAAGACTCGTGTATGTAGGCGGTTTCAGCCCGATGATCTTCAAAGTAGGGATCCGGGGCGGATGAATGAACACCTGAACGCATAAGAAACCTCACGATAGCCCGCTTCTCTCTTTACTTTAACATAGGTTCAGCCCTGACTTCCATTTTAATAGTAATGCTTCATACAGATGATTTATCTAGTATCAACACTGATCCCGCACAGAACCGGCCCTGGGGTCAGAATCTATCTTAAACGCACAATAAAGATATAAAAAATATGAACAAAATATTACAAAAAGGCAATACGGTCCTTTTGATTGTTTTTATTTCTACATAACAACCACTCGAAGTACATCAGGACCCCATAGGCATCCTGATTAATATGTGGACATAGCGAGCCTTCTGACATCGTCTCTTGGCGAGGCTGAACGGCAAAACAAAGGAGAGTATCATGTCTATTAATGGTAATGGGTTTAATTCACAACTGCCGTTAAGCCTTTTTGGGCAAGCGACTCAAGCGAAAGCAGCCAGTGCGGCGCAACCAGCTACCAGCGTCAACCCACTGGCCAATACTTTGGGCCAAAAAATGGCAGCCCCCTCTACCTTAGGGTCAAGCATGGCTAGCGCCCCCAATTCAATGGAAGCATTGAATCAGTTTTTCAGCATGCTGGTAATGCTTTTGTCTCAACTGCTTAACGTAGGATCGCCTGCGGCTCAACCAGCGGCAAACGCTACTGGGAACGCGGCCTCTGCGGCGAATAACGCTGCTAGCGCTCAGCCACAACAGGCTATGTTTGACAGCGAGCCAGTAGCCAATACAGCTGCCGTTGACAACAAAACCAACGATAACGCCTCATCCAGCTACGATATGGGTGAACTAGCCCCATTGCTTGAAGAACTGATAGCCAAACTGGATAGCAAAGGAACCGAAACCCCTCAAGCCAATGCAGACTATCAGGCCAAACCTGAGCCGAACCCCAAAAATGAGGCGGCAACGCCTAAAACGTCTGGAGCCACCCAACAGGACGAGCAGACCATAACCACAACGTATGCACCTATCAAAAAGGATGAACAGGCCGCACCCAAACCCCATGTACCCGTTATAAAACATGAACAGGCCGCACCCAAACCCCATGTACCCGTTACAAAACATGAACCGGCCGCACCCAAACCTCATGTACCCGTTACAAAACATGTGCCAGCCAAACCCAAACCACAGGCACCAGTTACAAAACATGAGCCAGCCAAACCCAAACCACAGGTACCAGTTACAAAACATGAGCCAGCCAAACCCGCACCTAAACCGGCAAGCCCTGTGGGAAATGGCAACACAAGCGTGGCAAAAGATGGCAGTACTGCCGTAACCACCACTAACGTTGCGGGCAATGATGTTAACAACACCACCACCGTTTACAACATCACCATCAAGGTGAAAGGCAACAAAAACAAAAAAGGTAAAATGGGTGCCGATATTGCCCAAAACTACACCAACGCCCCCAAAGCCGATGGCGCTGTTCCCAAAACATTCAGCCACACCCCCAAAAGCAACGCCGAGGTTCCCAACCAATACAGCAATACCCCCAAAGGTAGCGGTGATATTGCCAGCAACAACAATAACGTTGTAAAAGGCCAGGGCGACATTGCCAGCAACAGCACGAACGTTATCGAAGGCAAAGGCGATATTGCCAGCAACAACATGAACGTTATCGAAGGCAAAGGCGACATTGCCAGCACCAGCGCTAACGTTGTGAAAGGCCAAGGTGATATTGCCAGCAATAACAATAACGTTGTGAAGGGCCAGGGCGATATTGCCAGCACCAGCACGAACGTTGTAGAAGGCAACGGCAACATTAGCAGCAACAACAGCAATGTGATCAGTGGCACAGTCGTTACTGCCGACAAGTACAGCACCACCCCCAAAGCGGCCGGCGATATTGCCAGCAACAGCACTAACGTTGTGAAAGGCCAAGGCGACATTGCCAGCAACAACAACAACGTTATTGAAGGCAAAGGCAGCATTGCCAGCAACAGCACGAACGTCATCGGCGGTGCAAAGCCCAGTAAACCAGTAACCCCGCCACCCGCTTACGAAGATGGCAAGGATGGTAAATTCTACGGGGATCCACACTTTGTGGGCTTCGGTGGCGAAAAGTACGATGTGATGGGTCAACCTGGCAAAACCTACAACGTTATTTCAGACAAAGCGTTCCAGTACAACGCCGAATTCGCAGCCTGGGGCAGGCCCACCAAGGATGGTGTTCAGTCCACCGTCATTGGTAAAGCCGGACTGCAAGTTGGCAAAAGCAGAGTTCAAATCGATCGTAACAATCCAATCCCCACCGTGAATGGCAAGCCAATGGTTAAGGGTCAAAAATACACCCTGGATAACAATGGCTCCGCCATTTGGGACGGAAAAAAACTATCCGTAAAAAGCCTGGAGTACACAGCCGACCTGGAAGTGAAACAGCACAAAACCGGCCCTTACATTGACAGCAACGTTAAGCTCAGCGAAGGTGTCAACCCACTGGCAGATGGCGTCACGCCTCACGGCTTGCTTGGCCAGACCGCCGATGGCATCAAAGGTGAACGCAAGGGCATTAATAACATCAAGGATCCCAAGCAAGGCGGCACCGTAATTGATGGAACGGTTAAAGATTACGAAGTGAAAACCCTGTTTGATACCAGTTTCACCAAAAACAACCGCTTCAATAAATAACAACCATAGACATCCACCTGAAACCCTTCGGGTGGATGTCTATTTCCTCCCCACTATTATTTCCCCTTTATTTAAAGCCTAAAACGCACTGAAATCAGGCATTACGCATTCAATAAAATTTTATATTAATTAGACAATTTATTCAGTTTAAATGTTTTAGTTTATATGTATACAGATAATAAATATTAAATCGTTCCTATACCCTTCCCCAAACCCTTCCCTAACAAACGAACCACAAACCCTCACACAACACACGACCCTGAAATCAGCAAAATGCAGGCTGATTGCAGATAAAAAGGAGAGAGAATTCCATGATGAATGGCCTCAATTCCCCTATGGGATTTAAGCAAATGGCAGCCACACAAGCAACAACCGCACTCCCTGCCAAAGTTGCTACTCAGCAACAACTTGCGGCTGACAAAACCGCAGCCCCCAGCACCATGGGTGCAGCCACGCTGAGCGGGGGCATGGGAGATGCGCTGTCTAAAATTGTTACCTTATTAACCACTTTATTAACGCAAATCCTGGGTGGTGGCACGTCAGGTATGGCGCCTTCATCTTCAGTGGCTGCCGACGCAGAGGAAGCCTCCTCACTATCAGGTGACAATAACAGTGATGGCGCTATGTCAGGAATGACTTATAGCAAATCACCCGATGAACAACAGACATATACAACAACCTATGATGCGGCTGATGAAGACCCTGTTGAGTTGCCGACCCAATCTGTAGACGCAGAAGTTGGAGAGATAGTTCAACAGCCCGTGGAAGAAATGGGAGAGGTGGACCAATCCCCAGTGGAAGACATGGGAGAGACAACCGACCTTCCAGCCGAAACCATTGAAGATTCCCCACACACTGATCCAGATCCCGTGGAAAACTACACACCAGCGCCAGCGCCCACACCAACGACTACACCAGCGCCTTCCCCAGCAACAACACCAGCGCCCACACCAACGACTACACCAGCGCCTTCCCCAACAACAACACCAGCGCCAGCGCCCACACCAACGACTACACCAGCACCTTCCCCAACAACAACACCAGCTCCAGCGCCCAAACCACCGGTGTACGAAAAACCCAAAACGCCAGCTCCAGCGCCAGCGCCACATCCAGCGCCAGCCCCAGCTCCAGCGCCCAAACCACCGGTGTACGAAAAACCCAAAACGCCAGCTCCAGCGCCAGCGCCTGTGAAAAACTACGCACCAAAACCAGCACCTACGCCGGAGACGAAGCACCCGCCAAAACCGTACCATGACACCGAGAAAGGTAAAAGTTATGGTGATCCCCACTTTGTAGGATTTGGTGACGAAAAGTACGATGTAATGGGTGAAGCCGGAAAAATCTACAACATCGTATCCGATCGTGATCTACAACTGAACGCCAGGTTTGTGGACTTCAAAAAGCAACCCGGTGGCACGGTTATGGATGAAGCCGGAATCAGCTCTGGTAAAGATAAGGTCAAATTCAAGCTCAATAAACCAGCAACCCTGAATGGCAAAGAGATGACCGTTGGTAAAACATACCAGCTGGACGCCTCTGGCAAAGCCAAATGGGACGGCAAGACCTTACGCTTTGAAAACAAGGAGTACAACATCAACCTAAGCAAAGATCCCACCAATGACGAAGCCATTCTGAATGACGTGCGTATTAAGAAAGGCGCTAATCCATTGGCAGACGGGGTCGCTCCACACGGCTTGCTCGGTCAGACCGCCGATGGCGTTAAAGGTGAACGCAAAGGCAAAAACAACCCGGGCAATCCCTACAAACAAGGTAGCACAGTTATTGACGGTACCCACAAGGATTACCAAGTCAAGAACCTGTTTGATACCAGTTTCACTAAAAACAACCGCTTCAATAAATAATTTCCAGTAACTGGAAATTATTCACCAAAGCCCTCACTCCCAACAGAGTGGGGGCTTTGGGCTGAAAGTAGCAAAAATAAGGAAAGCCCAGAAATCGCCCGCATTGAACGTCTAGCGCTCAACGTTTGTTAAAGCCGCTTTCAACCCTAGCGCCTGCTCTTTCAGGCTTTGCTGAACATGTCCCCTTAACCCGTTTAAGGAACGCACAAAGGCAACCGTTCCAGAACCAGAGGCACCCAAAATACCACCCAGCACAGGCCCTGCGGTTAACAACGCCGTTAAGGGCCAGCTTTTTTTAACCAGTTTCACCAAACCACCACCAGCCAAGCCCAGGGAACCACCGCCCAACGCCCCTACCAGGCTGCCTCGCCAGGTGTCGCCCAGCAATACCGAAAACGCTTGCCACCCATAGGCCCCCACCTGCTTACTTTTAGCAATGGCCCGGTCCAGCACAGGCCATCCGGTTAAGCGGGTTTCATACAAATTTTCAAGCAGCGAAGCGCCATCAGGCGTACCCGCCACCCGCTCCAGTTTCAGCGGCACCCGAGACGTATTGAGCACGGTACCCCCTAAAGACTGCGCAATGGCCGTCATACCGGAAACGGGAGCATTGGCGCTACTATATAATCCTGGCCGGTTCAGGGCGGTAAATGAGTTGAGGGTGGGTGGAAATCCAGTGGACATGGATCGACCTGCAATAATGACCTAAATGAAACCGGGTTGATTTATGGATACAACGATGATTATTATAACAAAACCGAAGCAGGGCCAATATGGCCTTTTACGCAAATTTAAAGGGCCTAAAAAGTATTAGCCGCTTCATCACCCCGCAAGTGTTGCCATGATGATTCTTTAATGGTTCAATAAGCAACACTTGAACTGTGTAAACCAAAGTAAAAGGACTTCCCCCCATCATGGCCAGCGTTTGTGAAGTGTGCGCCAAGCGTCGCAACAAATCCAACAAAATTTGCTTCTCCAACAAGCATCACCGTTTTTTCCAGTACCCTAACCTGCAAAAGTGCAAGGTTGTACTGCCCAGCGGCCAACACAAAACCATTAAAGTTTGCACCAGCTGCATTCGGGCCAATAAAATCCGCAGAGCAGTGACTGCTAGCTAACCTTCGTTTTTCAAGCTCAAAAAACCTCGCCTTGTTGCGAGGTTTTTTGTTATAAAACTTCACACGCTATCATCAAGCATGCTGCAGTGGGCTTTATAAAGCAGAATCACCCCACCGAAAACCCACCCCAATCTCCCCAGCAGCGCCGATCCAGCTTACTGGCGGGAGGCAGCCTGTGTGCTGGTGTCCAAGTTTACCCCTCCTCTCTTCACCCCCTATCCCTGAATTTCTCTTTCTCCCTCTCCCCCTCTCTATTCCTTTCCCTTTGCTATTAACCCGGCCCCGCAGCAGCGGACGCCGGGCTTTTCATTGCCCAAACAACACTCAAGGCTCAGGCCCAAAGCGCCAACCCAGCGCTCGGCAGCTATACAATCAACATGCAATCGCCGTAGGAATAAAAGCGATACCCTTGATCCAGGGCTTCCCGATAAGCGTTGGCAATCTGTTCTCGTCCGGCAAAAGCGCTAATGAGCATTAATAAGGTAGATTTAGGCAAGTGGAAGTTGGTTAGCAGCATATCCACCGCCTGAAACTGAAAGCCGGGGTAAATATACAGCTTGCTCCACCCGGAACCGGCGCTCACTTCACCGGCGGATTCCGCAGCCACGGTTTCCAGGGTTTTGGCCACCGTAGTGCCCACCGCTAAAACCCGCCCACCGTTTTTCCGGGTTTCCTGAACGGCTTGAGCGGCCTCAGAAGGCACCGTATAAGCTTCCGGGTCCATCTGGTGCGCCCGGATATCATCATCTTCCACGGTGCGAAACGTCCCTGAACTGACCGACAGCGTAACTTCCGCCCGGTTAACCCCCTGCGTTTGCAGGCGTTCCAGCATTTGAGGGGTAAAGTGAAGACTGGCGGTGGGGGCCGCCTGAGCGCCCGGCACTTTGGCAAATACGGTCTGGTAGCGCTCTTTATCGCTTTCCTCGGGATCTCTGCGCAAATAAGGGGGAATCGGCATCAAGCCCACTTCCGCCATCAAGGTAGGCACATCCCCATGTTCCGCCGGGTGAACCCGTACCTGGCAGCATCCCCGCTCGCCCACCGAAAGCACTTCCAGCGTGGCCTGCGTGTTGGGCAGCTCTACCATGGTACCGGGCTTTAGCTTGCGGGCCGGGCGCATTAAAGCGCTCCACACACAGCCATCGGCGTCCCCTTCCGGGTGCAGCATTAAAATTTCCACCCGACCAGTCAGCCCCCGACGATTGCCATAAAAGCGGGCGGGCAACACTTTGGTGTTATTCAAAGTCAGCAGGTCGCCAGCGGCTAAAAAATTCGGTAAATCCTGAAAAGAGTGATGGGCAATCTCCCCCGTCTTACGGTTCAGCACCAGCATTCGGGCGCTGTCCCTTTCCGGCAGAGGGTAGCGGGCAATCAGGGCTTCTGACAGCGGGTAATCGTAATCATCAACGTGCAGTCCGCTTCTGTTAGGCTCAAACAAGCCAGCGGTGGAAACAATGGAGTGGGTCATGGAAGGGCCTTGAAAAGATTGAAGGGAAATTGAAGAAAAAAACGGCGCACGGCGCATGGAAAGCAGGAAAACGGGCTAAGGAAAAAGTATGGAACGTATAACCATACAGTCTTTCTAAAATACCCCAAACCACCCCCAAAATCGAGCCTGGCCCCGCCCTGAAAATATCCAAAGGCCGTACAATAAACAGAGGCAAGCATTCAGCAAAGGACATCACCATTGAACACCCCTTCCCAAACCAGTCCAGCCAATCCCTTTAAAGCCATTGCCACGCAACGCCCACTGGTGGCCATTCCGGGGCAGAGAAATGGCTATATTCAGCTGGCCACAGCCACAGAAATCACCACCTACGCAAACCTGCCCGAAAGCCTGTTCACCGCGGCCAAAGACTGGGCCGCATTGCTGGAACAGTCGGGATCGCCCAGGGTGTACTGGATCACGCTATCCGAGGTCACCCGGCACTTGCACATTCACCTGTTCCCCCGCTGGCCGCAGGATTCCATCCAGGGCATCGCCCTGTTTGAAACCCGAGACACCCAGCCCCACCCCCTCTGGACGCCCGAGCAAACCCACCAGTTAACCCAATGGGCCAACCGACATCAGGTAACGCTGGGTTAAGCCTTAATCCGGTTAGCCAATGCCGCTTTGAATGGTTTGCAGGGAGAATTCAGCAGGCCCTTGGCTGATGCCACCCTGCTTTTCAATACATAAAATACCGCAGCGTTCCACCTTGTTAAAGCGCACTTCCGGGCTCAGGTATTCAAGCTCAACGGGATCTTTGGTTAGTTTAAACAGGTTGATTACCGGCTTCCAGCTGCCGGTGTTGAAATAATAGGCGCTTTCACTTAAGGGCAACACCCCGGGAATATGGGTGTGTCCAAACGCAATCAGGCGATAGCCCTTCTCCCGGTGCAGCTTTTGGGCGGCCTTGTATTGAAATTTATTGGAATGGGTGCGCCGCATCAGTTTAGAGGTTAAAAAGGAGATCACCGGCAAAATCCAGGGAATCCCCAGAATCAGCTTGATGATTAAAGGCAACATGGGCCGAGGCCACTGCAAACGATGGGTCATGTAGGCCACCATTTGAGGGTCCTGCAAAATTTCAGCGATAACCGCCAGCACGATATCCTGAACGCCCGCCCGTTTGCCCTGACTTTCCGGCAGACTGGCAAACTCGTGAGACACTGTTTGCACCCAAACTGGCAACAGGGCCAAGGGACGCAAGTACTCAATATCGTGCAAGCGACTATGAATGCGGTTAATAAACGCGTCGGAATACCCGCTGGCCCGAAAGCGGTCAATGGCCATTTCCACAAACCGGTTCACAATCAGCACGTTAATCACGTCTCCCAACGGCGGATCGCCCGGATTGTCCCGCCGATTAAAGGGATCTTGCAAATGCCCATGCTCAATGTATAAATCCAGTTCATCAGAAGCATAAAAAGGCACAAACCGAATCCGTTCCTGAGTTGCCGCACCCTCTGGCGTTGGCGCCAAAAAGTTTTTAACCACCTGTTGGCTATCGGGATACTGCTGGAGCATGCCATCGTGGTTGCCGAACACATAAATAATTTCGGCCAGCGGGTGCTGCAACAATTGGCGCAAGGCCTGAAAAGTGGCCTGATTGTTTTCCATCAGGGCCAGTAGTAATTCATCCAGCTTGCGCTGAACCAGAGGCCGGTTGTCATCCCAGGGCATGATGTCATCAAACCAGGAACCGGTAATGTCCAGAATATCCCCGTTTAAAATCAGCTGAATGCGGTCATTGGGTTTAATATTGGCGTTCAGCTGGGTCAGAAAAAGACGGAAATTTCGACGGCGGGGGTTTTCGGGTTCAGCCGCCTCATCATAGGGATGAGTATTCAGGTGAACGTCGCTTACAATGTAGGCTTTCAAGCGCCCTTGCGAGGATTCCGTATCTTCAGGCAACCCGAAAAAGCCTTGATCCGTTTGAACCGAAGATCCCATCATGCCAGGTTACCGCCAGCCAACAATTTACTCATCCTAGTATTATACGCATTTTCACCATTTCCAACCGTGCGTGCGCTCGATTCATCAAACCTTTACCACCGCAACGCCTATAAAATCCGGCAGAGGGCCTGCATTTCCCAAAGAGCTGACTGAGCGCTCAGGCTTACCAGTATTGCTTTTCAAGGGTGAAAAACCTTAAAGAAAACTTCACTGCATCCAGGATCAGACAGGGCCTTTTGATAGTGCTTTTGTAAAAAACACGTAAAAAACTCGATGAGTTACCGACGCCCAAAGGCTTGTTTCGATCGTTACTAGCCAATGGAGGGGGGACAAAGCGGATAAAAAATGTTAAATTTCTATCATCATTGATGTGATCACAAGATCCAGTTTACGCTTTTAAAAAACAGATCCAGTTTTAACGTTCGGACGAGGCATATGAGGAGGTTAGACGCAATGGCAATTCCAAAAGCGCGTTATGAAAAAAAACATGGTGGCACCAAAAATAGAGGCTACTTTCCCCATATTGTGAACACCCCTCAGGCGGGTATCGATTTAAATGATTTTGAAATTCCCCGCTATGAAGAAATGAAATTTTTAACGCTGGAAGATTTAGAAGAATAATGAATTAATTAAAAGTAACGTATTCAAAAAGGCAGGCTCCAGGGCTTGCCTTTTTGGCTTTGAATTTCAAACAATCAGGCGTTCAACAAAACCTGTAAACACACTCTGTCATTAGATTTTAGAAAAAAGAAATAAGGCACTTTCCGGGCTTGACGACAGAGACAATTTTTCAATTGTTAAAGTTTTGAAATGATACTTCATTTACTATATCGTGCGTAAGGGCTGCGGCTTTAACATAGTAAAACTGCTTGGTGTAATCGCGTTAATTCCTTGAAAGCCCACTCAATCGGTTACCGATTGACTTTAAGCAAGGGGTTGGCAAATCGGAGAGAGTTCGCAGTTGAATCGCATTAGAAGGGTTCAAACCACAGTTTTCGGGCTTGGCTTGAAACTTTATCAGTCTGTCTCCACCGATTTGGAAGACTGAATTAAGCTTGTCCTTATATTTAAGGAAGGGCTTCATTTGGCATCACTTCCGGGGATTGCACCAAGCACTTTTTGCTTTTTATATAAAACAGCGTTCTCGTTTTTGGATCCAATCATACTTAAACAGGCTCAACACTAAAGGCTTGAAGTTCCCCATTAATTGCATGAATCTTGCTTCCCAGCCCACTGTTGCGGCGCACCGTTCATCACGCATCCCCACTGCATAGTATAAGTGCTGGAAGTACCCCATACCCAGCACTGGTAGAAAGCCTCAGGCCTTTTAAAGCGCTACGGGGTCCAGATTGAAGCTCTTCCTGAGCGCTTGCTGTTGAGTCATTCCATGGGCGTGAATCGATCAGGGAACAGGGTCATGTCTTTGCGAGTAGGGATAAACATCCTGCCGTTATATTAACTTTCATTCTCATGCTTGTTTTTTTATTTTAAATATGAAATACTTCATACAATCGAATGCTAAAGCGTGGAAAGTGAATGAATGAAGTTATGGATCGCCTTCTGTTGCCTTTTGCTGGCAACCCAAGCAGAATTTAACCACTTGCATCACGGGCAAAACCTGCCACCACAAAACACGCCCAGCGGCAGAGCCTTTGTCACACAGTCCAGTCCAGGATCTTTTGCCCACGACTATGATATCAATTTTGGGGAAAGCTGGCAGTCGGTGCGTATTTTTCGCCTGCTGGAACCCTTGGGTAACCCCCTGAAGGTTTATGTGGCCTCCCCGCATAATGCGGCCATTTATAAAGAATCTTACCGTTCCTATGTGGCGGAAAGCCTTCGCATGTGGAATGAGGCCCTGGATGGTCGCCTGAATTACAGTTACACCAAAAACCGGAACGAAGCCGACATTACTCTGGACTGGGTTCCTGCCTTTCAGGATAAGTATGTGGCCGGACTGACCACCTACCGGGTGGGGCATGCCAGCATTGAAATCAAGACGGTGGGTATCCCGGAGGCTGATATTAAAGGCAACATCATTCATGAGGTTGGCCATGCGCTGGGTATTTCCGGGCACAGTAACGCTTCTGGCGATATTATGGTTGGAACCCGCAAATGGCAACGCACCGATACCGCCTACAACCCCAAGCTTTCCCAGCGTGATATTCGGGCCATTCAAAGGCTGTACAGCCTGACCTGGAAAAAGGGAGAAGACTTATACGCCACCCAGGCCCAAAGCGCTCCCTTGCCCGCTGTGGCCAGCACTCAAAAGAATCTTCCCAACATCACCCTGAAGCCACTGGATGATACCGACTTGGTTCGCTGGAATGAAGCACAGACCCGAGAAACGCAAGCCAAGACCGATCAACCGGAGACCCTTCGGGCCCGGTTCACTCAAATTTTCCCAAAAACGGGGCTTCAGCCCAATAAGCGCTGAAGAGGCTTATTTGAATGTAATCTTGCCCTTCATCATACTCATGCCGCACTGGAAAGACATCTCGCCCGGCTGTTGCGGCTTGATTTCCACAATCTGGCTTTCACGCGAGGGCAGGGGTAGCTTCACGCTCTCGGCAGGAATTTCAAGGGTTTCGCCACAACTGTGCTGACCGGGGTCTTCATCCCGGTAGAACTCAATTTTAAGGGGCTGACCAGCTTTGGCCTTGATATGGCTAGGCTGATAGCCATGTTTAACCACCACTTTCACGGTTTGAGTACCATCTGGCTGAGCAACAGCGGATACCGGCTTGGAAGCGCATCCCAGCAGTAAGGCTGGAAAGCCCAGCAAAGCCATCAGCAAGCTACCCGCACGAAAGAGTTGCCGCGTTCGCTTCTGTCCGGGACGCTTCATCGCTCAATCCTCTTCACCGCTTTACAATACATGCAAATATAGTTGGGCTGCCCCCAGGAGTCTTCCCCCTGATAGCTCATAGGCTCCCCACACCGACAAATAATCCCCTCAGGAATAGCTTCCAGCCGACTGCCCTTGCACTGGCTGTTCATGCACTTGTAACGATCATCCACCATCAGGGTGCGTCCATCGCAAACAGGACATCGCGCCATTCAGATTTCTCCTTACACTGCCTTCTAAAATTAAAAGCGTTCTAACTTTAAAACCAATGGGCCTTAAAAGCCGCTTGGTACCCACAGTAGGGCCAGCACAAGCGGTTAGCCGATTTTAGTGGCCCCCATAATGTTGCCCATCAATACATTAACCGCCACCCGATCGCCGGGCTGAGGGTTGGCGTAAAAGGCCTCCGGGTTGATTCGCATGTGCTGTACAGCCGCATCCCCGCTCACCCGATAACTCAACTCATAATACAGGCTCTCATGAATCTGGATAGGCTGAACCGCCACCAGGGTAATTTCCAGGGTTTGTTGCAAACCAGACATCATGGGTAAGAGACTCCTGAATGACGAGTGCTTCATTTTTTTGAAACAGATTAAAGGACACACCTTCCAAAATACTACGCCCAAGCTCCATTCTCAAGAATGGCATGTGCGCCAAAAGCAGGGTAAACTGTTCGATTAATTGGAAGTAACATAGGAGCGTTCGCCATGTCGCTAACACCCACTCTGGAAGCCCTGATTCGCCAAATGCCAAAAACAGAGCTGCATTTGCACATTGAAGGCTCGCTGGAGCCGGAATTGATGTTTGCCATCGCCCAGCGCAATCAAATCAAGCTGCGTTTCAATAGCGTGGAAGAAGTGCGGGCCGCTTATGATTTCCATAACCTGCAATCTTTTCTAGATATCTATTATGAAGGCGCTCAGGTGTTGATTCACCAGCAGGATTTTTATGATCTGACCCGCGCTTATCTGGATAAAATGGCCTCCGAAAACGTACGCCATGTGGAAATTTTCTTCGACCCTCAAACCCACACCGAGCGAGGGGTAGCCTTTGAAACCGTGATCAAGGGGATTCATCAGGCCTTGGTGGATGCCCAGTCCGCTTATGGCATCAGCTCCCGGCTTATTTTGTGCTTTCTACGCCATCTCAGCGAAACAGAGGCCATGTTAACCCTGGAACAAGCCTTGCCCTTCAAGCAATGGATCACCGCCGTAGGACTGGATTCATCGGAAGTGGGCCATCCCCCTGAAAAATTTAAAACCGTGTTCGATCGGGCCAGAAACGAAGGCTTTTTAACCGTGGCCCATGCCGGGGAAGAAGGCCCACCTGAGTATATTTGGCAGGCGCTGGATTTACTGAAAGTCAGCCGCATTGATCACGGGGTTCGCTGCCTGGAAGACGCCGCTTTGATGGAACGCTTGAAACAGGCCCGCATGCCCTTAACCGTATGCCCGCTTTCCAATATCAAACTGCGGGTGTTTGATGACATGCGGCAACACAACCTGAAAACCCTGTTGGCCCAAGGGCTATGCGTTACAATAAATTCAGATGATCCAGCCTACTTTGGGGGCTATGTCACCGAAAATTACCTGGCCGTTCAAAATGCCTTAAATCTATCGGTTGAGCAATTGATTCAATTGGCCAAAAACAGCTTTGAGGCCAGCTTTTTAAGCGAAGCGGAAAAAGCCCCGCACATCCGGGAACTGGATCACCTGCTGCAAGAGTGCGCCATCAGCACCCGTTGAGCCCGCTTCTGGACTTTACCTGATTCAACTAAAAATGCCGGGTGCTTTGAACCGCCCGGCATTTTAATTGGATGGGAAATAATGAGAAACCGGCATCAAATCAAGCCCGCAATTTGATAGGGTAAACCCTCGCGCTTGGCACTCATTTTTGCTATGATTGAACGATGGAAATTTTACTTGAGCAACCTGTCAGCGTGTTATCCCAACAGGATCTTTACCTGTCGGTGCTGAATCAATTACCCTCCCTGGACGCCGTTCGGCCTGACATATCGGCAGGCGCTTCTACAGAAATAAAGCCACCCGCCACCCTGTTTGAAAAAGCGGTGAGTACCAAAACAGGAGACGCTTTAAGCGATGATGTGCGGTTGCTGGGGGCCTTGCTGGGCCTCATTATTTCCGAGCATGAAGGGGAAGACTTCTACCGTTTTATTGAAACCCTGCGGCAATCCTCCAAGGATGCCCGCCGTCAATCTGGCCAAATCGGGGTGGAGTGGATTCACCGGGTGATTGAGGCCGAATTGCAGGGTAAAGACGACGTGGCACAGCGCGCCCAACTCCATCGGGCGGTGGCCGCTTTTCGGCTCTTTCTGCTATTGGCGGGCATTGCGGAGGAGTATCATCAAAGCGAAAAATTCAACACCACCCATCACGGAACCCCCCAAGGGTTAACCGGTGCGGTCAATGAGGCCAAAGCCCAAGGCTACAGCTTGCCCGAGCTGGAGCAAGTGATTGACGATATCGACGCCCGACTGGTGATTACGGCCCACCCCACTAAAATTTTGCGGCAAACCATCCTGCACCACCAAAAAGACATTTTCTACATTCTGCAAGCCATGCACAGCCCCAACTTAACCCCCTTTGGGCAGCGGGAATTGCTGGATCAACTGAGTGAAAAAATTGAGGTATTGTGGGCCACTCAATTCAGCCGGTGGACCAAACCGGAACCCAGCGAAGAAATCAGCCGGGTGCTGAGCTATCTGACCCAAACTTTGTACACCACTTTGCCACAGGTGCATCAAAAATTACGACAGGCACTGGAGTACTATTACCAAACAGAATCGGATGCGCCCCAACGCCCCATAATGACCCTGGGCAGCTGGGTGGGCGGCGATATGGACGGGAATCCCTTTGTGGTGCCAGATGTCTTTGCGGACGCCTTAATTCGCCAGCACCGGGCCATTTTACAGTTATACATCCGGGATATTCGGGCCACGCTGGATAAAATCAGCCACGCCAACCACCGTATTGGCATGACGCCCGAGCTGCGGGATTCCATTCTGAACGATCTGGAAGAAATGAAACAGGCCCGACAGGATGTTCGCAATTACCCCGAGCAACTGGAGCGGGAACCTTACCGGCTCAAGCTGAATCTGATGTCTCTACGGCTGGAACGTACCTTAAGCCGCAATGTGTTTTTAACGGGTGATCCCAAACAAACCACCCCGTTTGTTTACCACCACAGCCAAACCCTGCTGGATGAACTGGCGCTGGTGTGCCAAAGCTTGCAGGAAAAAGGCTATCGCCGATCCGTGCATGTGCGGCTGGATCAGTTGAAACAAACCATCCAGATTTTTGGCTTCCACTTTGCATCTATCGATTTAAGAGAAGATAGCAGCCACATCAACCTGACCGCCAAAGCCATTCTGGGAGCCTCTGGGATTGAAACCACTGAGGCCACTCTGGAATCAGCCCTGAGCGCTGAAATCCTGTCTCCCAAAGTGTTGAATACCCAGCATTGGGAAACCGCCCAATTGCCCTTTGAAGAAAAAGAACAGCAGTTGATCCAGCGCATGCTAGGCATGCTGGAAATTGCCAACAAGGCCCGCCGCTTTATCAGTCCGGAGGCTTGCCGCAATCTGGTATTAACCATGGCCTCCTCCCCGCTGGATTTGTACTCCGCTTTGCTGGTGCTGAAAACCCAGGGCTTGTTCTATCCGGTGTTCGCCAATCCGGGCGAAAAGCCCCGCTACGAAAGCCATATAGACATTGTGCCGTTGTTTGAAACCATTCCCGATTTGCAGAACGCGGTGGGCATTATGCAGGCCGTGTTCCAAAATGCCGCTTACCGGGCGCATCTGGCTTGCCGAGGCAACCGGCAGATGATTATGGTGGGCTATTCCGACAGTAATAAAGACGGCGGCTACTTTACCAGCAACTGGAATATCTACAAAGCCCAGCAAGCCCTGTGGCAAGTGGCCAAAGCGGCCGGGGTGGAGCTTCGCTTTTTCCACGGACGAGGCGGTAATTTAGGCAGGGGCGGTGGTCCGGCGCAACGGGCCATTCAGGCATTACCGCCGGAAACCGTGCGTTTTGGACAGGATTTAACCGAACAAGGCGAAGTGCTTTCCCGCTTTTACAACGTGCCAGAAACCGCTCAGGCCCGGTGCGAAAGCTTGCTGAACGCCATTATCCGTAAAAATACGGAAGGCATGAAAAAGCCCAACCCAATTGATAATCAGTGGGAAGCCATTGCCGAAAAACTATCTGCCCATGCCCGAACCAAATACAACAGTCTGGTGCATGAAAACCCGCATTTTATCGAGTATTTTGAGCAAGTCACTCCCAAGGAAGTAGAACTGGTTAAAATCGGTTCCCGCCCCAGTCACCGGCGCAATGTGCAAACGGTGAGCGATTTACGGGCCATTCCCTGGGTGTTTCGCTGGTTTCAGTCCCGGCAAATTATTCCGGGCTGGTACGGACTGGGAACCGCCTTATCCCGCTTTGTGGCCGAAAATCCGGCTGAAAACGCCGCCTTGCTGCAAACCGTTTATCAGCAATGGCATTTTCTGGAAAGCATTCTGGAAAACAGCGAAATCATTCTGCGCCAGACCGATTTAAGCATTGCCCGCTACTATTGCAGCCTGGCCCAGGATCAGGAAAACACGCTGGCCATTCTGGCAGATATTGAAGCGGAATACCAGCTAACCCTGACTATGATTCGGGAAATTACCGGCAAGCCGTTGTTAAGCGAGCCTGAATCCCAGTTTTTAAAACGATCCATTGAGTTGAAAGAACCGTATCTCGATCCGCTCAATTACATTCAAGTGCGCTTGCTGTCCAAATACCGTCAACTCAGCCTGGATGAGCCGGATAACCCGATGATAGAATCCTATCACCGGGTCATCATTTCCAGCATTGAAGGCATTGCCACCGGCTTGGGCACCAGCGGTTAGTTTTTGCTTTTACCTACCGCCAAATTTAACTGCCACCAGATTTAACTGCCAAACGTAAAGGCGTAAGCGGATAAACCGGGGGAAGCGGCCTGCAATTCCAGCGTTCCCGGCTTGGCCTTATCCAAATCCAGCAGGGTATACAGGGTATGCTGGTTTACGGTAATGGTTTTAACCGGCTTGCCGTTCAGCAGTATTTTAACCGCCACGCTTTTTTTAGGCGGAACACCCATTACCAAAAATACTTTTTTGCCCCAAAAATGCAACCGCAAGGCAGCGCCTGCTTCCTGAGCAATCACTTTTTCGGAATCCACAAACCATTTGCCCTTTAAGGCCCAACGGTTCATGGGCAACTTGCCCGGAAAACTAAAGGCAGTGACCTGATCCGGCTCTAATCCCGGCGTTCCAAAAAAGGTTTGAGCCCTGGCGTATCCCAAATAAGTTTCGGGCGTTTGGTTGATGGCGTAGGAAGTAGCCGGTTTTTCAGCCATGGGTTTGTCTTTGGCGGTGAATTGACCCACACCCAGCAAGGCCCGGATATTGCTTTCGGTGGTGGCGTATTCCCCTTCTCCAAAGTGGGTGTAAACCACCCGGCCTTCGCGATCAATTAAATAGTGGGCAGGCCAGTACTGGTTGCGAAAGTTGGTCCAGGTATCCAGATGATTATCCAGCGCCACCGGGTACTGAATGTGATGTTGGGCCACCGCACGTTTCACGTTATCCAGTTTCTTTTCAAATTCAAATTCGGGGGCATGAACGCCCACAATCACCAGCCCTTGATCCCGGTACTTACGATCCCAACTGGTAATGTAGGGCAAGGTTCGCACACAGTTAATACAGGAATAGGTCCAGAAATCGATCAGCACCACTTTCCCCTTCAGGGATTTCATGGTGAGCGGCTGAGTATTAATCCAGGCGTTCAGCCCGCTAAATTCCGGGGCGGCGTAAGGCTGGGCCAATCTATTCACAAGCTTGGGGGTTGGCTTGGAAGCCTTCGTGGCAGCCGGTTTCGCCTGCGGCCCAGCCAGCGAGAAGTTCCAGGGTGATAAAGTGCCTTGGGCCGTCCCGATTACAGTGAGGATGATTAAAACCCCAAAGGCCTTACGCATCAAAACACTATGACGTTTAAAAAATGCAAGTTGAGTCATTAATTTTTTTCCTTGTAAGGTTAAAATCAACATGGGTAAAGCCGATCCCAGCGCAAAGGCCAAAATAGTCAGTGCGCCCGCCAAATCGGTTTCCTGTCGAATGGTTTGTACAATCACCGCGGTTAAAATGGGTCCGGCACAGGGGGTCCACACTAAGCCAATGGCACAACCCACCAGTAAGCCGCTCCAAAAGCCGGTATTATTGCGCTGGCGATTGATCATCCCTTGCCCGAAATCCGATAAACGAGCAGTGAAGGCGGCGAAAAAATCGGACAGGCTTTCAGACAGTAAAATAATGCCAAACCCAATGAGAATATAAAAGGAAATTTGGCGCAGCAGCTCCGCATCAAGGCCCAAGGCTTGCACCAGTTGACGGGATAGCAGCGTAAACAAACTGAATGCGACCACAAATCCAAAAATCAGGCCATAGGGACGCAGCTTGCCGCCATCAATGCCGGTGGACAACAAAATGGGCAACACCGGTAAAATACAGGGGGAGATAACAATGGCCAACCCTTCCAGAAAGGCCAGTCCCAGGTTTAAGATATCCAATGCACCAACGCTCCTTACCGAACTCATGACCTGAGTGACATAACCAACGACGCCCGGAAAGCCAAAAGCCCCGTTATGTTGGGTAAAGACGTGCACCGTTTTAAAAAGTTGAATGGTTGCGCTGAAATGTCACCAAACTGATACACGGCATTTTCTATTTTTTAGTTTTCAATTGCCTTGAAAAGCCCTAGAATAAAAGCCTGAGGCAGTTTTGAAATCATACGACTGAGAGCGTGGTCAATGGCCAGTACGGAAGCCCCTTTTCCCTTCCATCAAGCGGAAGAGACGCCTTTGGTAATTTTATGCGAAGGCTCTTTTGGAGAATCCCAATCCAAGTTGGCGCTGGGCGTCATTCGCTACGGACAATGGCCCATTGCCGCCGTTGTAGATAGCACTCATGCGGGCAAAACCGTGCGGCAAGTAACCGGCCTGCCTTGTGATGCCCCCATTGTGGCCCATCTGGAAGCGGCCCTCACCTATCAGCCCAAAGCCCTGCTGATTGGCACCGCCCCGCCCGGTGGACAATTGCCGCCAGAATGGCGAGCCATTCTAAAGCAGGCCATTGAGCACGGGTTGCATTTGATCAACGGATTGCATTTTTTCCTGTCTGAGGAACCTGAACTGGTATCATTGGCCCAACAACGACAAGTTTCGCTGTGGGACGTTCGGGACCCGGCGGCATACGGACCCAATCGGTTCCAGAGCATCAACCTGCAAAAGCCACGGCCTGAGCATTTAAAAGTGGTGGCCATGGTGGGTTCCGATTGTTCCGTGGGAAAAATGCACACCGCCCTGGAGTTATACGCCGCCACCCAGGCATTGGGAGAAAGCAGCGCCTTTGTGGCCACCGGGCAAACCGGCATTTTAATCAGCGGTAAAGGGGTGCCTCTGGATCGGGTGATTGGGGACTTCATGGCCGGAGGCATTGAAACCTGTATTCAGGAATGCGTTCAGGAAAAAGCCACCGCCCAGGCTCAACAGGAGCCGGGGCGCACCCATTACGTGTTTGTGGAAGGTCAAGGCTCATTAATTCATCCGGCTTATTCCGGGGTAACGTTATCCCTATTGCACGGGGCCAACCCGGATGCCCTGATTTTATGCCATAAGGCCGCACTGGAAACGGTGCGTAACTACCCTCAAATCCCCATGCCCGGTATGAAGGAACTGATTGCCCTGTATGAAATGGCGGCCAGCTGGGTGCGTCCCATCGGTCAGCCCAAGGCCAGGGTGGCTGGAATTTCGGTAAACACCGCCGACTTAACAGAAGAGGACGCCGAACGCTACCTACTGCAAATGCGTCTGGAAACCGGATTGCCAGCCACCGATCCGGTGCGCTACGGGGTTCAAAGCTTGCTGGAAGCGCTGGCCATTGCCCCGGTTCAAATTACCACGCCTCAAATTTAAGTCGATTTTCCGCATTTTAAAAGCGCTTGAAGGGAACTTTTAGCTTGAAATTACAGTATGAGACACTGGACATTCCTTATGAATTTACCTTCACCATTTCCCGGCATTCCCACAGCCATGCCACCACGGTGATTGCCACCCTGAGCTGGGAGCGGAACGGACAAACCTATCAGGGGCAAGGGGAAGCGGTTCCTTCCCAGTTTTACGGAGAAGACGCCCAATCCGTATGCCGGTTTTACCAGCAGTTAACCGAATCGGGCCTGCTCAGCGATTTAACCCCCTTTGACCTGCAAAAACTGCATACCCGCTTTGCCGCGCTGGAAGGCAATATGGCCGCTAAATCCGGGATCGATCAGGCCTTTTACGATTTACAGGGGAAATATCTAAATATGCCAGTATGGCAGCTGTGGGGACTGGACCCTGCCCAAGCCCCCAAAAGCTCCTACACCATTGGCATTGCCGATTTGGATACCGTGAAACGAAAAACCGAGGTGGCCTTATCCCGAGGCTACGATGTGCTGAAAGTCAAACTGGGTTCCCCCAATGACGTGGAAATCTTTGAGGCCATTCGAGCATTGGCCCCCCATCCGCAAATTACCATGCGGGTGGATGCCAACGCTGGCTGGGAGGTGTCCGACTTTTTAGAAATCGCCCAGTTGCTGCGGGAAAACCATGTGGAATTTGTGGAAGAACCCCTCAAGCTGTCTTGTACGGATGAGGATTACGCCCGCTTGAAAGCGGAAAGCCCCTTGCCCCTGATGGCGGATGAAAGTTGCCATGTTTTAGGCGATATTCCCCGCTGCGCCCAGTATTTCCACGCCATTAACCTGAAGCACACCAAAACCGGCGGACTCACCGAAGCGCTGCGTATGATTCACGCCGCCAGAGCGCACGGATTGGGGATTATGCTGGGCGGCTTTGGGGAAAGCTCGCTATCAGTCACCGCCTTTGCCCAGCTCAGTCCCTTGGTGGATTACTGCGATTTGGACGGCGCCTTGCTGATGGCCGAAGATGCTTACGAAGGCATTCGCTTTGAGGGCAGCCGGTTCTACCTGCCCCACCGTCCGGGCCTGGGGGTGATACCTCGCCAGGGCCACCCCTGATGTGGGCCATTGTGCTGCTGGTTTTATCCAACGTGTTTATGACCTTTGCCTGGTATGGACACCTCAAGTTTCGCAGCTCCCCCCTGTGGATTGTGATTTTGGCCAGTTGGGGCATCGCCTTTTTTGAATACTGTTTGCAAGTGCCCGCCAACCGCATGGGCTACGGGCAATTTAACGGCGCCCAACTCAAAATTATTCAGGAAGTGATTACGCTGGCCATCTTTTGCCTGTTTTCGGTGTTCTACCTCAAAGAACCCCTCAAATGGAATTACATTCTGGGGTTTGGGCTGATTGTGCTGGCCGTGTTTGTGGTGTTTCGAGAATAAGCGGCAAACATGGGGGCCATTCGGTACTGATATTAACCCACCCCCTTTTTGAGATCCCTGCCGGTCATTTATACATCATGGAAAACCGGATGCTTGTAGTATGTTTTTTAAGTATAATTTGGCCAGTTTATTTTGGGCATTCAGTACTCAGGCTGAACCCATCTTTATGACAAGTGGGATCTATCTGTGCAAACAACCCGATTCATCAACGGAGTGGGGCTATCGGCGTTTTTTCCGGGAAGACAACAACACGCACTCAAACAGCCCCAGCGCCCAGCCGCCCCATTTAAAAGGGCCAGTACTGTCTTGGCAAAAAGTGAGCGTTTAGCCGAAGACACCCTGTTTTTGAAAAAATCGGACGCCAACCATACCCCACCCCCTCAACGCTCTCAAATCATACCCTTTCAACCCTTAATTCGCCGAGCGCCCATTGCTGAAATAGCAGAGGGGCTGGCCAAGGAATCGGGCCAAGGCTATGGCCTCATGCTTCAGGAAATGCGAAAAGCCTTTAGCGATCAGGGAACCCTCAGTGGCAGGGTCAAAACTCCCGCTTCCATTGCCGACAAATTAATTCGAGTGGCCCAAAAAGAAAACATCACCACCATTTCCCCAAGTTGGGCCAAAGCCAAAATAACGGACGCCATCGGGTTCCGGCTTATTTTACGGCAAGGCGGCCCTCAGGAGATGGATCGCTGCGTACAAAGTTTGGCCCCATTAATTGAAAACAATCGCATGGCGTTGCTGGAAATCAACGATTATCACGGCCCTCGCTGCGCCTCCTATTTATCCACCCCAAACTTGAAAACCCTGCTAAAGGCACATCAAACAGCCCATAAAGCTTTACCAGAGCCTTTAAAAGCCCCCTCGGTTCAAGTTATCCATCACACCCCACAAGCCGTCAAATCATCGGGCTATACCGCACTTCAACTCAAAGTGCGTTTTCAGGATGGCACACCGGGGGAGCTGCAAATCCGTGGCCCCCAAGTGGAAAAGGTGGCCAGCGTCGAGCATCTGGTCTATGACATTCGAAAAGGCAAAACCTTGCCCGGTAGAAATGTTTCCAGTTCAGGCGGACTGGACAAACGTAAGCTGGAAACCATCATTCACAACCTTTCGCCCCGCCAAACCGAGGACTATCTGGCTTATCTGGCGCAGTACTATCAAAAAGCCCGCCTGCTGGAAATGGGTGTAAAACCCCAAGTTTCCCCTGTTTTAGCAGACAGCCTGCGCGGGTTTCCGTTGCTGGATTTACGACGAATACACGGGGCCTCGCTGGAATGACGGGCCACCGCCCCCCATTGCAATCCTTTCTAGTCCCTACCCTGAACCAAGGAACCACCCATGCTCCACCGAATAACACCCCACCTGTTTACCACCCCAAAGCCCTGGAATCCGCCCAGTCCGGCAGTCAACCCAAAAGACGATTCTGAAGAAGGGCACCCTCAAACTCTGGAATCCGGGCTTAAAACAGACACCTTTCAAAAAGCCTCGGACAAGCCGATTCCATTGTCCGAGAAACACAACACCCATTATGGTCCCATTCGGCACAAACGCTCTCACGAACACCGTTATCAGCCTTACCCACCCATCGTTAACAAACCACGAGCCGCCAAAGCCCAAAAAAACCAGCATTAAAAAAACCCCCGGCATCGAAAAGATACCGGGGGTTTTCGCTTCATAACGCCAAATTGTTTAGGGGAGGTTGTTGGATAACTTGGTGAGCAGGTTCAGCACCCCAAGGCCCACTGTGGATTTGGCGTTCGGATCCGTGGTCAGGCTCTGCATATAAGCCCGGTTCTCCTGATTGAACTGAGTCAGCCCAAAATCAATGGATCGTGGGTTGGTCAGAGCATCCTGGGCCAAATCTTCGGTGGTGAAGGAACGGTCCAGAATACGGTGGCCCCAAAGCGAGAAGTTCAGCAACTCTTTGGGTGAAACACCGGTTTTTGCAGCGAATTCGGTCACACCTGCCGGTGTTTCCACATTGGTGGTGGCCTTTAACAATTCGCTGGCTTTCAGGGTAGAATTACGGGTTTTAATATCCTTGGCAAACCCTGTAATGGCGACCTCATCAGTGGTAGGCCATACGTCTTCAGTGAGTTTAATATAGACGCTGCCATTTACCTTGCCGTCGTCCTTAAGGTCTAATTCACCCCATTTTCGGACCATATCCTTGTTTTCGGCAATTTGCTGGGCATTGTCTCTACTGCCCTGAAAAATGCCTCGGTTATGGCTTTCATCAGGAGCCAGCAAGGTTCGGAACGCCACATCACCATTGATTTCACCATCGTATAAGTCGTGGCCCAGCATCCTGAGGCCAATTCTAGCGAATTTGGTCATGCCAGACGGTTCACTGTCGCTCAAGATGGCTGTATTGACGTTGCCAGAGGTTTTAAACAACTGGTTCACAAAACCAGCCGTCATGTTGCCTTGGGCATCCACAGGGATATCTTTCAGCTCAAGACTTCCCGGATCAATAGGCCCGGTAGGGGTAGGGGTAGGGG